>CALMIW010000491.1 GCA_937864275.1 uncultured Dehalococcoidia bacterium | reverse complement strand
GGTACGGCAGGAGCGGCGCAACGCGCTGCGGTGGTGCCTTCCCTGGCTGCGGTGTCTCCGATCCTGGTGCCGCCCGAGGTCGCGGTGGAAGCCATCACCGGGTTTGATCTGCTGACGTTGGCTGCGCTCCTGGCGGTGGCAGATGACGACTGAGCGCACTCCATCCATTCGAAAGGAGGTGATCTCGTGAAGGGCAAACCGAAGAAACCCGGCGGCGGGAAGCCGAAACCCTGCTAGTCGAGGCAGTTTCATACCCCTGAAGGCGGGCCACGCGGTCCGCCTTTTTCATTTCGGAGAACGCGATGGCTAAGGCACGAAGCAGAGTGATGGCGGTGGACATGAACGACTGGGAAGCCGAAGAGGATCTGCGCACGTACCAGCGCTATTGCGAGATCCGCAAGGACCCGAAGCGGCTGGCGAAGGTGAAGGCGCTCGCCAAGGACCGCCTCGAGGAGATGGCCATGATCACGGCCGAAACCACCAAGAAGGACTGACCACATGGGCGAAATCACACAGGAAGAACTGGACCGGCTCTCTCCGGAGGAGCGCGAAGCGCTGGCCGGAGACGACGACGAGCGCGCGAACTTGCAGGGCGTGGTGGACGACATCGACGATGACGACGCCGCCGTCGGCTCCAGCGCGGACGGCAAGGAAGGAAAGGACGGCGACGGCAAGGGTGATGGCCAGGGCGACGGCAACGGGGATGGGGACGATGCTGCCGGCAGGAACGCCGGGGCCGGTTCCGGCACCGTTGACGACAGCGACGACGACGACACCGATCGTCCCTTCACGCCGGTCTACCACGCCGCCGCCACGGAAGAGACCGACGCCAAGCTCGCGGAACTGGACACACAGCGGGCCGCGATCATGCAGGCGTTCCGGGACGGCGATAAGTCCATCGACGAGATGGAAGCCGAACTCAAGGATCTCGATGCGCAGCGCAGTACCTTGCAGGAACAGAAGGTCAAGGCCGCCGTGTTCAACGACATGGCGCAGCAGCAGGCCAACCAGCAATGGCAGTGGGAGATCAACCGCTTCCTGAAAACAGTGAAGCGTAGCGAAGGCATCGACTACCGCGACGAGAAGAACAAGCACCTCAACAACTCGCTGGACCGGATGGTGCAAATGCTGGCCGCCGATCCGGAGAACGCGGACAAGGACGGGGATTGGTTCCTGGAAGAGGCGCATCGCCTCACCAAGGCCCGCTTCAATCTCGGCACGGCGCCCAAGCCCGGGGGTGACGGTAAGCCGACGACACCGGCGCCGCGGCGCCCGGATCTGAAGTCGGTGCCGCCGACCCTGAGTCAGGTCCCGAATGCGGGCGCCGACGACAAGGACACCGGCGATGACGAGTTCGCCTATCTGGACAAGCTCTCCGGCATGGAACTGGAAGCGGAACTGGCGCGCATGAGCCCGGCGAAGCAGGACCGGTATCTGCGCAGCGCATGACCGTCCGCGCTCTCACGCTGGATGTCCGGGTCGGCGAGTCCGTCACCATGGACGGCGGACGGATCACGTTGACCGTGGAGGAGAAGTCGGGCCAGCGCGCTCGGCTTCGCTTCCTGGCCGACGACGCCATCGCGATCCGCAAGCAGTCGAAGGCACACAAAGCCGGCGCCTTGCAGGCGCGCGGCGGCATCAACCCGATGTAACGAATTCGCGCGGGTTCGCGCGATGACGTCGCCGGAGGCGGCGTCGAATGCAGTGACGCGCAGGAGTGCGTCTGACCTCAACTCAGGAGCACTCCGCTATGGCACGCACCATCGTGGGTCTGAACGACCCCAAAGCAGTCCGCAAGTACAGCGGCTTCCTTGCCGTCGACGTCGGCCGGGAATCCTATTTCAACCGCAAGTTCATGGGGGTCGGTGTCGAGGCACAGACGCCGCTGCAAACCCTCCCGCAACTGGAGTCCGATGCCGGGGAGAACATCTCCTACGACCTCTGCATGCAGCTGCGGATGCAACCCGTCGAAGGCGACAACACCCTCGAGGGCAAGGAAGAGGATCTGAAGTTCTACACCGACTCGCTGTACATCGACCAGATGCGCGGCGGGGTCAACACCGGGGGCCGGATGACCCGGAAGCGCACCCTCCACGATCTGCGCAAGATCGCGCGGGTGCGGCCGGCGGAATGGGGGGCCCGCGGCTTCGACGAACTGATCTTCATGTACATGTCCGGGGCACGTGGGGTCAACGCCGA
>CALMIW010000490.1 GCA_937864275.1 uncultured Dehalococcoidia bacterium | reverse complement strand
TACTTCGAACGCGAAGGCCGCATCTTCCGCAGCCCCGTACGCTTCCGCGACAAGCAGCACGTCATGCGCATTGTCGAGCGCATCGTCGCCCCGCTCGGGCGTCGCATCGACGAGTCCAGCCCGATGGTCGATGCCCGCCTGCCTGACGGCTCCCGCGTCAACATCACCATCCCGCCGGCCTCGCCAAAGGCCCCCAGCATCACCATCCGGAAGTTCCGCGCCGACAAGATGCGCATGGCCGACCTCATCGCCGTTGGCGCCCTCAGCGAAGCCACGGCCGAGTTCCTCGCCATGTGCGTCCGCGCACACATGAACATCATCATCAGCGGTGGTACCGGCACCGGTAAGACCACCATGCTGAACGCCCTCTCGGCCTTCATCCCGAACACAGAGCGCATCGTCACCATCGAGGACCCCTCGGAACTCCGGCTCCAGCAGGACCACGTCATCACCCTCGAAGCGCGCCCCGCCAGCATCGAAGGCAAGAACCAGATCAAACAGCGAGACCTGGTGAGGAACTGCCTCCGTATGCGCCCGGACCGCATCATCGTCGGCGAGGTCCGCGGCGAAGAAGCCTTCGACATGCTCCAGGCCATGAACACCGGCCACGACGGCTCCATCTCCACCATCCACGCCAACAACCCGCGCGAAGCCCTCTCCCGCATGGAAAACATGGTCCTCATGGCCGGCATGGAACTCCCGTCCCGCGCCATCCGCGAACAGGTCGCCAGCGCCATCCACCTCTTCATCCAGATCAGCCGCCTCCAGGATGGCTCCCGCAAAGTCACCCACGTGACTGAAGTGAGCGGCATGGAAGGCGACACCATCACCCTCCAGGACATCTTCCTCTTCAAGCTCGACCGCGTTGACGAGGACGGAAAAGTCCACGGCGCGATGAAGCCGACGGGCATCCGCCCCGGATTCGTCCACAAGTTCGCCATCGCCGGCATCGAACTGCCCAACACCCTCTTCGGGTCCCCGGAAGGCTGGTAGACCAATGCTGATGATCCTCGCCGCACTCTGCGCAGGCGCCTTCGCCACCACCGGCATCCTCTGGTTTGCCGGGGCTGGTGGCGGAAGCGCCGTCGCCGCCGCCCGCCTCAACAAGCGCCGCGAAGTCGAGGCCAACTTGCCGACCGCCGATGCCAAGTCCGGCCTCCGCCGGCGCGGCTCGGTCAACTTCGCCGGCATCACCGTCCTCTCCGGCAACCTCGCCGCCAACTGGACACGAGACCTCGAACGCGCCGGGCTCACCCTGAACGCGAAGGAATACCTCGGACTCCGGATCGCCGTCTCCGCGGTCCTCGCCGTCGTCGGCATGGCCGTCTCGCCCATCCCCATCCTCGCCGTTCTCGGGTTGCCGCTCGGTTTCTTCGCCACGGCCTTCTGGGTCAAGCGCCGCAAAATCTCCCGCCTCCACAAGATGGAAGCGCAGATGGTCGAACTCCTCCAGATGCTCTCCAGCGGCCTGCGCGCCGGCTTCGGCCTGCTCCAGGCCCTCGAGGCCGCCGCCGAGCAAACCCAGGCACCCCTCCAGACCGAGATCCGCCGCACGCTCCGCGATACCGCGATGGGCGCCAGCGTCGAACAGGCGCTCAGCTCGCTCAACGAGCGCGTCGGCAGCGCGGACTTCGACATCGTGATCACCGCCATCCTCATCCAGCGCAGCGTCGGCGGTAACCTCGCGGAAATCCTCGATAACGTCGCCCACACCATGCGCGAACGCGAACGCATCCGCGGCGAAATCCGCACCCTCACGTCGCAGCAGCGCCTCACGGGCTACGTCATCGGCGCTATCCCCATCGGTCTCCTCGTCGTCTTCATGATGATCAGCCCCGAGTTCACATCGCTGCTCTTCACCGACCCGCTCGGTCGGATGTTGCTCATGGCAGCGGCCGTCTCCGAAGTCCTTGGCTTCGCCGTCATCCAGAAGATCGTGAACATCGAGATTTAGCCATGCCAGCAATCGTCGCAATCAGCACGTTCATCACCGTCACCCTCATGATCTATGGCCTCCTCCACCGCTCGACGGAAGGCGGAGGAATGGATGTCCGCCTCGGCGGCCTGCGCTATAGCCGTCCGGCCAAGGAGTCCCTCCCGGACCCGGACGCCGCCTTCAGCCAGCGCGTCATCCGCCCGATCGTCCAGGGGCTCTCCCGTCGCGCCGCCGGCATCCTGCCGTCGACCATGTCGGAACGCCTGGAAAAGACCATGGTCCAGGCCGGCATGAAGATGAAGCCTGGCCAGTTCCTGCTCATCTGCGGCTTCACCGCCGGCCTCCCCCCTATCCCCGCCACCCCCTCCATGGCGGGCATGGGCCAGCCGTTCAAGAGGATTATCGGCGCCTTCGGCGTCGCCACCGCCATGGGCATCTACGGCCCCCGCATCATGCTGCTCGGCCGCGTGAAGCGCCGCCAGAAGGAGATCTGGCGCTCCTTGCCCGATGCCTTCGACCTGATCACCGCGTCCGTCGAGGCCGGCCTCGGCATCGATGCCGCCTTCACCCGCGTCATCGAAAAGGTCCACGGGCCTTTCGCCGAGGAACTCACCCGCACCATGCGCGAAATCCAGATGGGCCGCTCTCGCCGCGATGCCTTCATCGACATGGCAGACCGCACCGGCGTCGACGAACTGCGCCAGCTCATCAATGCGGTCGTCCAGGCCGAAGCCATGGGTATCAGCATCGGTGGTGTCATCCGCGTCCAAACGGGTGTCATCCGCACCAAGCGCCGCCAGAAGGCCGAAGAGCAGGCCTTCAAGGCCCCCATCAAGATGGTGTTCCCGCTCGTCTTCTTCATCTTCCCGGCGATCATGCTCGTCATCGGCGGGCCCGCGGTCATCCAGATGAAGAACAACCTCTAAGCAGACCGCCGGATCACAATCGAACGGGCCCCCGAGCAATCGGGGGCCTCTTTCGTTCGCTCACCGGAGGTTCGGGAACAGCATCACCAGCGCGGCCCCGGCCGCGAGGTACGGCCCGTAGCTGAAGGTCGCCCCCCGTCCGCGCCTCACCAGCATCACCACGGCCACGACGCCGCCAAGCAGGATGCCGTACAGCAGTCCCGACAAGACCCCTGGCCAACCGATCATCGCGCCCATCAGGATGATCAGCTTCCCGTCGCCGATGCCCAGGCCGAGTCCGCCGCCGCCGAGGAAGACCCCGAACCCCACGAGCGCCATCGCCGCGACAATCCCGGCGCCGGTGCCCATCAGCATCTCCGTCACCGAGCGGTCCGGCCAGATCCAGCACAGCGCCAGCGCCGCCGCGAACGCCGGGTACGTCACCCTGTTCGGGATCCGCCGGCGGTCGAAATCGGTGCTGCTTAACCCGACGAGAACAAGCAGATACGCCGCGGTCGCCGCCGCCGGACCAATCTCGTAGAAGTTCGGGCGGAACGCCAGTGCCAGCGACACTCCCGCTGTCGCCATCGCGAACAGCCGCAAGAGCAGCAGCTTCCGCCCAAGAGCGGGCGCCTCCCGGAACGCGGCCTCGCTGTACAGCCCGTGCTGGTATCCGGGGAAGGCCCAGCCGAACCCCAGCCCGACCAGCGCGCCAACCACAACCAGAACGGCATCCATCGTCGCGACTATCCGGAGCGGCGGCGCTACCAGCAATCCCGGGCGACCCGTAAACTCGCTCCATCCCGCCCGGAGGCCCGCGTGACCGCATCGATCGACTGGGACGCCGCAACTTCCGAAGCCGTCTCTCTCCTCCGCGAGTACCTCCGTCTCGACACTTCGAATCCGCCCGGAAACGAGCACCTTGCCGTCGAGTTCCTGCGTGGCATCCTCGCCGCCGAAGGCATCGACTGCGAGACCGCGGAATCCGCCCCCGGCCGCGCGAACCTCTTTGCACGGCTCGGCCCTGCCAGCGGTGGAGTCTGCCTCCTCAACCACACCGACGTTGTCCCGGTCGAACGCCAGTTCTGGGACCGCGACCCGTTCAGCGGCGACCTCGCGGATGGCATGGTCTGGGGCCGCGGAGCCCTCGACATGAAAGGCATGGGCATCCTCGAGCTCATGGTCTTCCTGCTCCTGAAGCGGTCCGGCGTCCCGCTCGCCGAATCCGTCTCGTTCCTCGCCGTCGCCGATGAGGAGGCCGGGAGCGCCTACGGCGCCACCTGGGTGGCCGAGAACCGCCAGTCGAGGATGGACACCAGTCTCGTCATCAACGAAGGCGCCTACGGCCTTTCGTTCCCCGGCGGCCCCCAGGTCTTCCAGGTCGCGCCCACCGAAAAGGTCCCGCTCTGGGTCCGCCTCACCGTACGCGGGCGCCCGGGACACGGTAGCGTCCCCCACGGCGACAACTGCGCCGAACACCTCGTCCAGGCCCTCGAACGCATCACGCGCTGGCAGCGCGACCTTCGCCTCGTCCCGGTCATGCGGTCCCACGCGAAGGCCCTCGCTGCCGCCGGGCTCATGCGCGCCAGCGACGACGCGTCGCCCCGCGGGGGGCCCGAACGCGCCCGGGCGGTGCGTCCCCGCCTCAGCAACACCGTCACCGTTACCACGATCAGCACGGGCATCAAGGTCAACGTCATTCCTGCCGAGGCGACGGCTACGCTCGATTGCCGCCTGCTCCCGGACGTCAATACCGACGGCTTCCTTCGCGATCTCGCCGGCGTCATCGCCGACTCCCGGGTGGAACTCACGGTGGACAACCGCTTCGTCGGCGCCGAAAGCCCCATGGATACCCGGTTCGCCCATGTCGTGCGCGATGTCATCGCCGAGATGGCCGAAGGCGCGCACATCGCCCCGGAGATGACCAGCGGCTTCACCGATTCCCGGATCTACCGCCTCAAAGGCATCCCCGCCTACGGCTTC
>CALMIW010000489.1 GCA_937864275.1 uncultured Dehalococcoidia bacterium | reverse complement strand
CCGCGGCGGTGGCCGATATCGGTGAAGATGTACGGCTCGTTGAGCGTCACCCACTTCTTCACGCGGTCGCCGTAGCGTTCGAACATCAGGTCCGCGTAGCCGGCGAACCAGTCGGCGATCGAACGGTTCGCCCAGCCGCCCAGGTCCTGGAGCGACTGGGGCAGGTCCCAGTGGTAGAGCGTGAGCATCGGCTCGATGTTCTTCGCGAGCAGCGCATCGATGAGCCGGTCGTAGAAGGCGAGGCCCTTCTCGTTGACCGCGCCCTTGCCGAACGGCATGACCCGCGACCACGAGACCGAGAAGCGATAGGTCTGCAGGCCGATGGCGGCCATCAGGTCGACGTCTTCCTGGTAGCGGTGGTAGTGGTCGCAGGCGACGTCGCCGGTGGCGCCATCCTGGATGGTGCCGGGCTGGTGGGCGAAGGTGTCCCAGATGGAGAGGCCGCGGTCGTCCTCGCGGTAGGCGCCCTCGATCTGGTAGGCGGCGGTCGCGGCGCCCCATTGGAAGCCGTCGGGGAAGGTGAGAAGAGGCATGCGGGATTCTACTCACGGCGCGGGGCGGTTGGACACGGGTATCCCCGGCGGCGGTGGACGGCAAAGGGAAAGGACGGGTTGCGCACGGGGCTATCATCGAGGTATCCCTCGTGGAGGTTGGCAAGATGCCTCAATCGTCGATGCCTCAGAAGCAGGGTCCCGCGAAACTGATGGCGCCCGCGGAGCGCAGCCGGGTGGCGCTGAAGGCGGGGCGGCAACCGCAAGCCATCGCGCCCGGGCCGGCCGAGGACGAGCGCCAGCCGGGCGACGACATCGCTCCCGTCGATTACGAGAGCCAGGACGGATAACTCCGGGCCGAGAGCGTTCGGCCCGTGTACATGGCGCGCCCCGTTTGGCGACGGTCTACGGGGCGCGCCGGGACCATCGCGCTGCCCAGTCGTTCAGTGGGGCGAGGGCGGCGAGTAACCTGGCGCCTTCGGCGCTCAGCGCGTACTCCTGCGATGCGTTTTGCCCGACGACGCCCGCCTCGGAGAGTTCGGCCAGGCGCTGACTCAGGACGGAGGGCGACATACCGTCGCAGCGAGCCTGGAGGGCGCGGAAACCGAGCGGCCCTTCGCGCAGTTCCCAGAGGATGCGGAGGGCCCAGCGCCTGCCCAGGAGGTCGAGCAGGGCCATGATCGGCCGGCCGCTGCTGGAGCCGCGGACGGGGCGGCCCGGCAAGGGGGTGGCGTTTTCGGGGGCCGGTTTCGGAATGGCGGGCATGGCGCGGACTCCGCAGTGTGACGTGGGTCTCTTGTGCTACGGAAATCGTATCACCCATGCTGGTTGCTACGAATTTCGTAGCAGGGGATAGCACCGTGACCGCCTCCATCGAACCCCTCGAATCGCCCTACGCACCAGCTGTAGAGGAGGAGCTTTCGCGCCTGATGGGCCGGAGCGACCGGCCGCCGCTGAACCTGTTCCGGACGCTGGCGAAGCACCTGCCGCTTGCCCGCGCCTGGGGCACGCTCGGCGCGCACAACCTCGGCGCCGGTGCTCTCCCCGTCCGTGACCGCGAGCTCATCATCCTGCGGACGTGTTACCTGAACGGCTGCGAGTACGAGTGGGGCGTCCACGCGAAGGTCTACGCCAAGGCCGCGGCGCTCACCGAGGACCAGTGGCTCGCGACGGCGCGGCCGTCCTTCGAAGCGCCGTCGTGGTCCGTCCACGACCGCGCGGTCCTGGCGTTCGCGGATGCGCTGCATGACCGCGCGAACGCGCCCGCGAGCCTTATCGCCGCGCTTCGAGAGCGGTGGGGCGAGGCCGAATTGCTGGAGGCCTGCGAGGTCGCGGGGTTCTACCACGGTGTCGGATTCATCGCGAATGTGGCGGGCGTGGAGCTGGAGGAGTGGGGTGCGCGCTTCCCGTAGAATCTCCCTGTGACGCTTCCGCGCGCGATGCTCATCGACCTGGACGACACGATCATCTCGGCCTACCACAACCCGGGCGCCGTCTGGCTCGAGGTTGCCACCGAGTTTGTCACCGACCTCGGCGGGATGACGGCGGACACCGTCGCATCCGCCATCGTCACGTCAGCCGATGCCTTTTGGGCCGACCCGGAACGCGGACGCGCGTGGCGTCCGCAGTTGTTCGCTGCCCGCCGCGAGGTCGTCCGGCTCGCGTTCGAATCGGTAGTCGCGGCTGGCGGCCCGGCTATCGCCGGTGATGTGAGATGGGCAATCGCCGACCGTTTCTCATCGCTTCGTGAGGAGCGCTGCAGTCCGTTTCCCGGGGCACTGGAGGCGCTCCACGAGTTGCAGGAGGCGGGACTTCTGCTCGCCCTGATCACGAACGGCGGAGGAGAGACACAGCGCGCAAAACTCGCCCGATTCGGCCTCGAACGGTTCTTTCACCACATCCAGATCGAAGGCGAGCACGGTTTCGGCAAACCAGAGGAGCGCGCCTACCGGCATGCGATGGCGTCGCTTGGCGTCGAGCCGGGGGACACGTGGATGGTCGGGGACAACCTGGAGTGGGAGGTGGCCGCGCCCCAGCGTCTCGGGATCTTCGGCGTCTGGCACGACCACGCGGGGGCAGGTCTCCCGGCAAGCTCGCGGGTGAAGCCGGACCGCATCATCCGAACACTGCCCGAACTGCTGGAGTAGGGAGTCAGAGCCCTGTCGCGGCGGGCGCGACTACAACGAAGTGCGTGCCGTCTTCGTTCCAGGTGATGATCGGTGCCTGGTAGTCCCAGCTGATGACGTCCGGGAGCACTGTCCGGACGTCGCCAGTACGCACGTCCATGAGTTCGATGCTGTAGCGCGCCATGGACGACTCGAAACCCGGGCCCTTCACGTGATCCAACGTTCCCCGGAGCTTCGCAATCACGACGAAGGACCCGTCGGGGTTCGGCGCGCCGAAGGTCCCGCCGGCGACACACCTGGCGTTGGCGCTGCCGGCGTACACGGCTGTACCGTTACATCCCGGCGCGCCCTGGAGGGCGGCGGCGGGACCACCAGCCCCAACGACAACGGCCCCTGCATCGTTCCGCCACGACAACCACTGAGGCGGGGCGCCCGGCAGTTCCAGGACCTTCTCGAACGTGTCCGCGTCGAGGATGGTCGTGCTTCCCGCGCTCGCCTTAGGCCCCGGCCCCCACGCCGGCGAATAGATGTACCGGCCCGACGCGTCGAACGCGACGGGCCATGGGAGCGGAGACTCTCGCCGCGAGCCCGCGGCGAGGTCTTCATACACGGCCGGTCCCGCCAGTTCGGCGGCGAGCGAGTAAACGATGCGGTCTTCGGTAGTGTGCCAGGCGGGCGCGAGCGTTACCTCGCTCCCGAAGCCAATCTGCTGTGTCTGGCCGGTGTCCACCTCGCTGACAAAGCGCCGAAACTCACCGCCGGACTCGGCAAAGGCCACGTAGTGGCTCGTGGCCGACCACCGCGTACCGTAGCGCCCGTCGCAGCCGCCGCAGTGGAGCAGGCCCTTCTGGAGCTCCGTCGTCTCGCCTGTGGGTACTTCGAGCATCCAGGCATCCCAGGAGGGAACGCTGAAGCCGGACGGCAACCGCACCTCGCCCGCGTCCTTCTCGAACAGCATCCACTTCCCGTCAGGCGAGAAGGAGCCGCACGTCTCGGCCTCTGGATAGGCCCGGCCGTCGATCGTCACGACGCCACGCGGCGCCGAGCAACGGCTGCGAGCGGAAGGGCTGGGCCCGGCGGGCGCCCCATCGAAGTTGACCCTGGGGGTCCCTGGGCCCGCCAACACCCCGACGACGTCGCCATCGAAACGCCCCTGCCAGGCCAGCTGGTCGGCGCTCTCGTACAGCGTCCGCACTCGCCCCGCCGCCTCAACGAGCCAGACTCTTGAGGGAACGTTCAGGACCCCGTCGGGCGTAGGCGTGGCGGTAGGAGAGACAGGCGCCACCGCCGTCACTGTGGACGTGGCGTCCTGCGTCGGCGTCGCCTCGGGCTCGTCGTCGCCATCGCAGC
>CALMIW010000488.1 GCA_937864275.1 uncultured Dehalococcoidia bacterium | reverse complement strand
GGCGCGCCGCTGCAGATGATCTTCCGGCCGTTCAGCCGCGGCTCGCCGTCGACGACCCCGACCGCGGCGCTCGGCCGGAGAAGGTCCTGGTCTACTTCGCTCACGGCGGCGGCAACGAACGCCCCCTGCGCGACGAGGCCGCGCAGCATGCCGGTGAGGGCGCTCGTCCGGTGCTCGTCGCCCCGGTTGATTGCCATCCGCCGCTGGCGGACCAGCGACTGGAGGATGAGCAGGTGCATGTTCACACCCAGCGTCAGGCCGGCATCCCCGCGGGCCAGCCGGCTGCTCGCCACCATCAGGTCGTGGACCGATTCGACGCCCATGCCGCCCGCTTCCACGGGCGCCGGGGCGTAGAGGAACCCGGACTTGCGCAGCGCGTCCAGGTGGGCCACCGGGAAGATGCCTTCCCGGTCGAGGTGTGCGGCTTCTGCCGCGAACTTCGCCGCGAAGCAC
The DNA here is from genome assembly GCA_937864275.1 of uncultured Dehalococcoidia bacterium. GTDB lineage: Bacteria > Chloroflexota > Dehalococcoidia > Tepidiformales > Tepidiformaceae > Amarobacter. The sequence goes on along the minus strand of CALMIW010000488.1, from coordinate 2,223 downwards.
TCGGCCATGAAGACCAGTTCGCGGCCTTGCTCGGTGGTCGCCTGGAGTTGGTTTTCCATCGCTCAGGCCGCCTTCCGGGTACCGATGATCTCGTGGCAATGGAGGCAGATGCGGACGAGGACGAGCCGGTGGCCACCGGGAACAGCGCCGTAGCGCGGCTTCGTGATGCGGGTGCTTTCGCAATAAGGACAGGTCATGGGAAGTGGCTCCTTGGGTGTCCCCACCGGTTCGGCGGGGCACATCCAACATCGCCCCCAGCCGGAGGCCGGTGCATGAAGAGCGCCTGAAGGCCGTCTGAAGAAAAGCGCGAGTGCGCCCTCGCTTCGTGGCCCACCTCACAGATGCCGGGACGCCCCGGTGGAACACTCCTTGCGTGCCTGCTCCATCGTCTCCCACTGCTACTCGCGAGGGTGTCTTCACCTTCGAGGACTTCGAACTGGACCTTCCCGCCTTCGAACTGCGCCGCTCCGGCGCACCCGTCGGCATGGAACCGCAGGTCTTCGAGGTACTCGCCTTCCTCGTCGAAAACGCCGGGAGGGTCGTGACCAAGGACGAGATCCTCGACCGCGTCTGGCCCGAACGCTACGTCTCCGAGGCTTCCCTCAACAGCCGCGTGATGACCGCCCGCAAGGCCCTCGGCGACAGCGGTGCCGAGCAGCGCTACATCAAGACCGTCCACGGACGCGGCTACCGCTTCGCCGCCCCCGTCTCGTCGTCCGCTTTCCCGGTGCGGTCGTCCGTCACGGTCCTGCCCGATGCGGTCGAGGCGCTGCCGGCGCCGTCCACCAGCTTCGTCGGCCGCGAGGACGAGCTCGCCCGCGTCGCCGCCCTCCTCGAACAACCCGGCTGTCGGCTGCTCACCATCGTTGGCCCGGGAGGCATCGGCAAGACGCGGCTCGCGCTCCAGGCGCTCCAGTCCTACCCCGGCGAAGTCAAGCTCGTCCTCCTCGAACATGTCGAGCCGGCCTTGCTCGTCCCGGCGCTCGCCGCCGCCCTCGGCCTCCGGCCGTCGACGGGCGACACCCTCGAACAGGTCGCCCTCTACCTCGGCGGCCGCGAAACGCTCATCGTCCTGGACAACGTGGAGCACCTGGCGGATGCCGCCCGGGCCGTGCTCGAGACCATCCTGGCGCGAGCACCCGGAGTCCGCTTCGTCCTCACCTCCCGCGTCAGCCTTGGCACCCGCCAGGAATGGGTGCTTCGCCTCGGTGGCCTCGAACAATCCGCCGCGTGTCAGCTGTTTGCGCAGCGGCTTCGCCAGGCCAACGCCGCCGTCGCGGATGGCGAGATTCCGGAAGCCCCGCAGATCTGCCGTCTCGTGGATGGGTTGCCCCTGGCCATCGAACTCGCCGCATCGCTCGGGCGCTTCCTTCCCCCGGCCCGCATCCGCGAGCTCATCGAAGAGGACGCGTCAGCTTCCTTACGCGCGTCCCTGCGCGACCTTCCGGAACGCCACCGCAGCATCGAGTCGCTCTTCGCCGAGAGCCTGAGGCTGCTGAGCGATGGCGAGCGCGCGGCCATGGCGGCCCTCGCCGTCTTCGATGGCACATTCGACGCCGCGGCGGCGAATGCCATCGCCGGGGCCTCACTCGCCACCCTCGGCACCCTCGTCGATGCCTCGCTCCTCGGCCCGCACGATGGCCGCTTCGCCATGCATCCGCTGCTTCGCCAGTACCTCCCGGGTATCTACCCGGCCGAAGTCGAGGATGCCCGCGAACGGCACGCGGCCTACTTCGCCGAGCTTGCCGGCCGCTATGCCGGGGCGCTGCAAGGCGCTGGCCAACTCGCCGCCGTCGAGGCCATCGATCCAGACGTTCCCAACCTCTTCGCCGCCTGGCGATGGGCCGTGTCCCGCGCCAGCTCCGGCCTGCTGGCCCGGATGCAGCGCGGGCTCATCACCTACCTCATCTTCCGCAGCCGGTTCATCGAAGCCGAGGCGCTCGCCGGCGCGGCGCTCGAAGCTATCGACCCGGCCGACGCGGAACTGCGCTCCAGCCTCCTCGTGCACCACGCCTGGGCGCTCCTGCGACTCGGCAACGTCCGCCAGGCGGCTGGCGCCTTCGCCGAGTCGATCCGGATCTCCGAACGCGCGGAACTGCCCTGGAAGCCCGGCTACGGAGCCGATGCGCGCGTCGCCGTCGCGGCGCTTGAACTCGGCGCCGGCGACTACCCGGCCGCCTTCGAGGCCGCCCCGCGCTCGCTCGCCCTCGCCGAAGCGTCAGG
>CALMIW010000487.1 GCA_937864275.1 uncultured Dehalococcoidia bacterium | reverse complement strand
GCTAGACTTCGCGAGTGCAGTCAGCGCAGCCACGGAGACCGACTGTCGTCGAGGTACTCATTACGCTCGTGCTGTTGGCGTCCCTGCTCGCGGCGTACGCGGGCGTGATGTACGCCGTCCTCGACGTCTCGCGGGTCGCGAATGAGCACGACGCGAACGAGCGCGACGTCGCCTACGCCTACCTCCACCTGGTGTTCCTGGCCGGCTCGGCGGTCATCGGCTTCCTCGCCGGGAAGTGGCTCAATGGGCTCGGCATCGCTTTCGGCACGCTGTTCGCGGTGGTGGTCGTCGTCGGGATGCTCACCATCCAGCTCTCGTCGTACTCCCTGGCGTGCAACGGCCACAACGACCTCGTCCGCCACTGGCAGTGCGATTAGGCGCGGTCGAGCACCTGCAGCAAGTCGGCGAGGCGGCTGATGACGGCGAGCGGCGTGGCATCGCCCACCTCGTCCTGGCGGAACTCGTGGGTGAGGACGCCATGCATGCCCACGGACTGGGGGCCACGCACATCCTCGCGCACCCGGTCGCCGACGAAGATGGTCTCGCCGGGTTCTACCGCCAGGGCACGCAGAGCCGCCCGGTAGATCTCCGGGTTCGGCTTGCGCACGCCCTGCTCGACCGAGAAGACGGCTACCTCTGCATGGTCGAGGAGACCGAACTCCTCGAGCCGCCGGCGCATCTGCGCGGGGCTGGTGAGGGTGTTGGAAACGAAGCCGACTTTCAGGCCGCGCCCACGGATCGCCTCCAGGACTTCGTCGCGGCCGGATGGGGGCTCCCATCGCTCGATATCGGCCTCGCCGAGGAGGTGGTCCAGGGTGGCCGCGAGCTTTCGGGAGCGCGCGTCGGGCCCGATGAACGGATGGACGACATCCGCGACGGAGGTTTCGAGCAAGTCGCCGCGCGCGTAGCCGGCGGTCAGCCGCTCGCGGAAGGTCTCAATGATCCGCGACGCTTCGTCGGCGGCGTCTTCGATGCCCTCGGAAGCGAGTGCCTTCGCGAATTCGTCTGTCACGTCCGGCATAGGCAGGAGGCGGAAGAGCGTGTCGCCAAGGTCGAACAGGATCGCGCTGGTCATGCGAACCCCCATGGCCTGACGCGCGACGGCGTGATCCGCAGCATCACGCGGTCGGTAGCGGCGATCCGTTCTTCCATCGCCGGAGGGAGCACCGGGCCGAGGTAGCGCTCGGCGATGGTGCGCATCGACTGCTTCTCCGGGTCCTCGATGACCGTCGCGGTGCCTTCGATGGCGACGCCCCGGTAGGGGCGTTCCCTGGTATCCACGATGAACGAGACGCGCGGGTCCAGGCGGGCGTTGCGGGCCTTGGGGCGCGCCGCCGGAGTGGAAATCACGATCTCGTCACCGAGAAGCGCGAACCAGACGGCGGAGGTGATCGGCGCGCCCGCCGGACTGAGCGTTGAAAGCACGCCCGGCCAAATGGCCGACGCCAGGAATTCGCGAACCTCGGGTGTCAGTTCTCGAAGCATCGGCGAATTGTGACGCGGGCCGAGGCGGGCTGTCGAACGGCCGGCCGGGGACCCCCAAAGGTATTCCCGGTGTACGCTGGAAAGCCGTGACTTCCGCTCCAACCTCGCAACGCACGCTCATCCTCGCCCTGCTGTGCGTCGCATCGTTCGCGGTCGTGTTCAACAACCTGATCATCACGCCGATCCTGCCCGAAATCTCCGACGACATGAGCGTCCGGGTGGCCGTCGCCGGCCTGCTGGTGACGGCCTACGCGATCGCTGGCGGCATCGCCGCCGTCTTCTCGGGGCCGTTCATCGACCGCCTGGGCCGCAAGCCCGTGGTCGTCTCCGGGATGGCCATCCTGACGGTTGCCACGGTCGCATCGGCCTTCGCGCCGAACTACGTGCTGCTCATGGTGGCCCGCTCGGTCGCCGGCCTCGGCGTTGCCTGCCTCACGCCGGCGGTGTTCTCGGCTGTCGGCGACCTCTTCTCGTACGAAGAGCGGGGCAAGGCGATGTCGTGGGTAGTTTCGGCCAATACCAGCGCGAGCATCTTCGGGGTGCCCGCTGGCGCCTTCCTCAGCGGGGTCGTTTCCTGGCGATGGACGTTCGGAGTGCTGGCCGTGCTCCTCACCGTGTTCACGTGGCTCATCTTCGCGAAGCTTCCCGCCGATTCGCCCCGCGGCGAACGCCCCCAGGGCAC
>CALMIW010000486.1 GCA_937864275.1 uncultured Dehalococcoidia bacterium | reverse complement strand
GCGGGGAAGCAAATGGTTCCCGGTGAGTGCGGGCACGCGGCGGCGGCGGCGGCGGGCGATGTACACCATTCCTCGACGCTGCTTCGGCACCGCGGTTGTAGAGTCGCCGCTGTCGAAGGAAGATCTGGCTCCTCGACGCTCATCCCGGGGGAAAAGCCTGCAACCTCGACCGATTGATCCGCTGGCTGGCGCTGTCCTGCAACCGATGCGTGACCTTCTCGACCGGTACCGCGCGCTCTCGGTGCAGGTCCAGCGGGCTATCGGCGCCCTGGAAGCGGCACTGGAGACGTCGGAAGATGACGGTCAGAGCCGGGACCTGGCCACCGGCAACATCAGCCGCGTCGACGTGCCGACCAGCGATATCGACGCCCTGCTGGCGTTCCAGGAGAGCCTCTCCGAAATCGAGGGCGTCCTGAAGGTCACCGTGGCCGGTTCGAGCAGCGGCCGTTCCAGCTTTCTTGTCGAATTGGCCCAGGAAGAAGCTCCGGCGCGGCATCGGGTCGTTTGCGCTCGATGCGGGAAAGCGGTCGAAGACGGCATCGAGCCGCCCTCCCATGGTCTCTGCGACGACTGCGCGGAAGAGTTGCTCCGGAGGTAGACCGGGCAGGGGCGCGGTGGCGTTAGCGGTCAGGCCGTCCGGCGCAAGCCCGCCAGCATCACGCGGAGTTTGTCGCGGCGCCGGCCCGTCGTCAGGAACGAGGGCAGTCCCCCGCGAATGAATCCTGTCTCCGGCGCGAACTGCACCAGGCGCCGGAAGCGCCACTGTCGCTGGGGTTCCAGGCGAAGCACCCGCTTCGCCGGCCACATGCGCTGGTAGAGCAGCCGCGAGGCGCGACCCTGGGCCTTGCTGAGGCGGACCGCCCCTTCCGGCATGGGCGTCCCGAGGACTTTGGGCAGCAGCATGAGCGTGTACGACACGGCTCCCAGGCAGCCCTGCTCCTCCGCCTTCGAGGTCACCTGCTCCCAGTCCATGGTGCCGCCCCGGACGAGCAGGTCGATGTCCTTGAACCAGGCGAGGCGTTCGTATCCGTGCCTGTTGAGGTGGACGCAAAGCTGGACGAACAGGTCGTGCGTCTCGAGGACGTTGGCCGATGCCGAGGCGAACTTCGCTTCTGACGACCGGGCCCAGATTTCGTCCATGGAGACCGGTTCGAGCCCGATCTGCAGGTGGTCGCAGTGAACCTCAACGATGTGCCCCGTCGTGTGGTTCATGAAGATGCGCTGGAAGATGCCGTGGCAGTCGTGGAGCCGGTGCGGGTCGGGGTCGTCCGCTTCGTTCTTGTCTTCGTAGCCGCGGTCCTTCAGCAGCGCCATCACCTGTGCGAGGTCGGACTCGTGGATGAGGATGTCGATGTCGCTGTACGGCCTCAGGCCGCTTTCCGGGTAGAAGCGCTGGGCAACGTCCGGGCCCTTGAGGACAACCACCGGGATCTCGAGCCGGTTCAGCATCCCGACCACCTGGGTGAGTTCGGCGAACAGGCCCAGCGTGTTGACGGTCACCCCGAACGCAGTTTCGGCGATCGGGGCAAACCGAGGGTCTGAGGCGAGTTCGGGGCGAGATGCGACGACCGCTGCCATCCACCCGGCCATGCGCTGTTCCACAGCGAGCCGAGCCAGGCCCTTGATGTCGGGACAGGCTCGCAGGGCCGTGTACGCGCGGTCGGTGCATTGGGGGCGCGGTCCGACACTCGCAAGGCGGAGCGTTCGCGCCAGTGACATTTCATCTTCCAACGCTGGCATTGCCTAGTATTGTCCGAGCGAGCCGGAACGGCGCGCCGAGGCGAGTGCCATGTTCAAGGTCAGAAGGCCGATGGGCAGAAGCGCGCAGAACCCGGCGAGCGTCGCGAAATGGATCCCGAAGTCAGACGAGTCGGCCCCCTGGATCAGGAGCATCCGCAGCAACTCAACGGCGTGAGTGAGCGGCAGAAGCGGTGCGAACTGGCCGAGCCAGGACGGGAGCACCGACGTGGGGCAGAAGATCCCGCTCAGCATCATCGACACCATCAAGAACGCGTTCGTTTTGCTTGAAGACGATCATGAATGAGGCGGCGAGCAATCCGACTCCCGCCAGCAGGATGGACGTCAGAATCAGGACCGCGAGCACCAGCGGCGTGTCAGCGAGCTGGAAACGTGCTCCAAGGAAGACCGTGCCAACCACCCAGACCGCCAGGAGCTGGAATGCCGCGAAGAGGAGCGAGTAGAGCGTAGCGTTGAAGACAATCGCCGCGCCGGAAACGCGCGTCGTCAACATGACCTCAAAGGTGCCGGAGACCTGGTTGGCTCGAACCGCTCCGGCGAAGCCCTTGACGAGCGGGAAGGCGAGCGTCCCGATCCCGGTGCCGACCAGA
>CALMIW010000485.1 GCA_937864275.1 uncultured Dehalococcoidia bacterium | reverse complement strand
CCGTGGGCTCATCGACCGACATCATCGAGGCCAGCTGGCTGGCGCTTGCCGACGCCCTGGAGTTCGCGCTGCTCGTCGCGGAATAGGGCTGGCCGTTGCTCAGAGCGGGCTGGCCGCGGCGACCTCAACGAGAGACAGCGGCTTTTCGACGACGAGCCTGAAGCGCCCTCGCGCCGTCTTCTCGATGCGCAGGTCGCCGGAGCGTTCTTCGAGACGCTTGCGCAGGAGGATGAGCCTCGCTTCGAGGTTGTCCTTGATGTCCGGCAGTTCGAGCGACTGGTCGAGCCGGATCTCCTTGTTGCTGAACTCCGTGCGCTGTTCGTCCCGGTAGGCGTTCAGGAGGCGCCAGAGGATGCCGCCGGCCACGCCTTTGATGAGGTATTCGTTGTCGATGAAGACGGTGCTGTCCTCGTTGTAGTACTTCACCTGCATGACTCCGGAGGCCGGCGCCGGCTCCGGGACGCGCGGCGGCGGCGGCACGCTTGCTTCGCTGCCGAGCATCGCCATCGCCATCGCCACCTGGCTCGCGAGGATGCCAACCACGCACTCGTCCGCGGCCTGGAAGGCGCCGGCTTCATGACTCTGGAGGCAGATGACGCCGACCAGCTTGCGGTGGGCGAGCATCGGCGCGACGAGCTGGCTCTGCATGGAACTGATCGCCGGCAGGGGGATGACGCGCTCGATCGGCGCGGGTGCGGCGCTTCGCTGCGCCTGCGAGTAGTGAAGGTCGCGGCTCAGGTGGGTGAGGCGGACGGTCTGCCGGCGGGCCGCGGCGAGGCCGATGATGCCTTCGCCGATGCGGACTTCGGAACCGGCGCCGGAGGACGGGAACCCCGCGCTCGCGACGGTGTAGAGCCGCTCGCCGGACTCGTCGGTGAGCATGACGAAGGCGTGGGGGTAGTTGAAGACCTCGACGCAGGCGTCGAGGGTCCCGCCGATGATGTCGTCCATGTCCTCGGCCGCGGAAATCCGGCGCGAGACCGCCTCGAGCCGGTCCAGCGGGACGATTCGCTGAGGCAGGCCCTCCGGAAATTCGCAGGGGACCATCTCGCAGCCGGTCACGCGGCAGATATCGACGCCCCGCAGCTCGAACACCTGGTCCATGCCTTCGTGCGCCGCGACGGCATCGAGCTTCGTCCGCATGCGTTCGAAGGTCGGCCCGGAGGTCTCGGTCCGTTCGTACTCGAGATCGAGGAGGAACTGCCGGCCGGTCGATGGTTCGACCAGTTGGACCTGGGCGAGCGGGTTCACGCCGGTGTTCTCCTCGGTCTTCTTGAAGAACTGGCGGCTGAGGACGACGTGCTCCTCATCGAGGCGGTAGACGACCGAGATGTAGGTGATGTTCGGCGTGCCGTCGGCGGCGACGGTGCAGATGGATGAAGGGATGATGCCTTCGAAGCAGCTCGGGATGTCTTCGAGGCGGACCGAGAGGCGGGAGCTCACAGCGGCAGCCCCGCGTTGGGACCCGGCGTCTGGTCGAAGGCCGCTTCGACGTCGAAGTCGACCCGGGTGACTTCCGCTCCCCACATGTTCCGCATCGAATCCGGGCTGTCGCCGACCAGCACCGTTGCGCTGGCGTACAGCTCGCGGTGGCGCTGGACCCACGCCCGGTCCTCTTCGCTCACCGCGGAAGTGGACCGCCAGCGGCCCTTGAGCTGGACGGAGCGATAGGAAACCGGGTCGGCGAAGACGACGGCGATGCGAGGGTTCAGCGCGAGGTTCGCCAGCGCCGGGCCTGCCCGCCGGGTATCGAAGAAGACGGTCACCGTGCCATCGCGGTTGACGCGCGGACCCCAGGCATTGGTGACCGCCGGCCTGCCTGATGGGTCGGCGGTGCCCGCCTGGGCGGCGACGCCGCCTTCGAGAAAGTCTTTGAGTTCGGGGTCGACTGGGAGCATCAACAACTACTGAACTGCCGCCGAGCGGCTCCGAATGTGGGGTGGTTCACGCAGTAGGAAGTTTATCGGATTCGCTTAGGAACCGCTTAGGAAGACGTAGGGAGCATTTAGGAACGCTTAGCCCGGAGAGAGGCGATGGTGGGATCAGAAACCAACCGGGAGCACACCGTGACCACCATCGAAACCCTTCTGAAGACCGCCTCGGCCGAGGACACGCAGGCGCTGCGTTCGCGCCTCCGGGGCGAGGTCGTCGCCGCCGATGACGAGCAGTACGACACCGCCCGCCGGGTCCACAACCGGACCTTCGACCGCCGCCCGGCGATCATCGTCCGCCCGCAGGGGACGGCCGATGTCGCCGAGGCGGTGAAGTTCGCCCGCTCTCGCGGCTACGAGATCGCGGTGCGCAGCGGCGGGCACAGCGCCGCCGGCCACAGCAGCGTCGACGGCTCGCTCGTGATCGATTTCTCGGCGATGAAGGGCATCAGCATCGACGACCGGAAGAAGACCGCGCGCGTGGAGGCCGGCGTAACCTCCGGCGACCTCGCCGGCCCGGCCCACGCGTACGGGCTCTCGCTCTCGACCGGTGATACGTCGACCGTGGCCCTCGGCGGCCTGGTGACTGGCGGCGGCATCGGCTGGATGGTGCGAAAGCACGGCCTGACTATCGACAACCTGATCTCGGCGGAGGGCGTCACGGCCGACGGCGGCGTGATCCGCGCGAGCGCCAGGGAACACAGCGACCTCTTCTGGGCGATCCGCGGCGGCGGCGGCAACTTCGGCATCGTCACGGAGTTCGAGTTCAAGCTCTGGGGCGACGGCTCGGTCTATGGCGGCGCGCTGGTCCTCCCGGCGACGCCCGAGGTTATCCGTGGCTACCTTGACTACGCGGTCTCGGCGCCCGACGAACTGACGACGATAGGCACGGTGATGCACGCTCCGCCGGCACCGTTCATCCCCGAAGAATACGTCGGGAAGACGGTACTCCTGCTGAAGGTGGTCTATGCGGGTGACCCGGCGAAGGGCCAGCGCGCCGTCCAGCCGCTGCGCGACCTCGCAGACCCGATTGCGGATGTCGTTTCGCCCATTCCGTACCCCGTGATGTTCAACTTCACAGCGCCCTCGAACGAGCCCGCCTTCGCCGCTGTGCGATCCATGTTCTCGAACGGGCTCGGCGACGAGACGATCGAGGCGGTCATCGAGCAGGTGGAGCACGCGACGACGCCGATCTGCATGGTCGAAATGCGGCCGCTCGGCGGCGCGGTTGCCCGCGTGGCGCCGGGGGCCACCGCCTTTGGGCACCGCGACAAGGACTACTTCGTCAGCGCCATCGCCGTCTGGCACGACCCGTCGGAGGATGGCGATACGAACCGGGAGTGGACGGCCGAGACGTTCGGGCGGCTGCGCCAGGACGCCGCGGGCACGTACGCGAACTTCCTCGGCGACGAGGGCCGCGACCGGGTCCGCGAGGCATACCCGAGCGACACCTACGCCAAGCTCGCCGTGGTGAAGGCGAGGTACGACCCGCGGAACGTCTTCAAGTTCAACCAGAACATCAAGCCCGCCTCGCGAGGAGAGGAGCAGGCGGCCTGACCTCCCGGGTCGCCCAGGCGAAGGGGCGCGGTTGCATTCGCAGCCGCGCCCGTTTTGCGTCTCGCGGGGCATGCGGAACGGGGCTGCCCGGCGTACGCTAACCCGGTGATCATCCTCCTCTTCGGCGCCAACGAGCTGGCCATGCGCCGGCGCCTGCAGGAACTCAAGGACGAGGCCGACGGCGGCAGCGGAATGCTCGTCACGAACATGTCGACGGTAGACGGGCGCGACGCCCGGCCGAATGACGTGCTCGGCCCGTGCATGGCGCCGCCGTTCCTCGCGCCGAAGCGGCTGGTCATCGTCGAGCACCTGCTGGAGCGATTCGAGGCGCGCGGCGGTCCGCGCGGTTCGCGCGCCCTGGGAGCATGGGAACAGCTTCCGGCGGACCTGGCCCGCGGCATTCCTTCGACAACAACGCTGGTGTTCTTCGGGCAACCCTTCCTGGCGGAGGGCCGACCGCGCGCCGTGACGAAGACGAACCCGCTCGTGGCGGCGCTCGCGAAGCTCCCGGACGTCCTCGTGGAGGAACACCCGGCGCTGGAGAAGGAGAACCTTCTTCGCTACATCCAGGAGGAGGCCGCGCTCCGCGGCATCCGTTTCAAGCGCGGCGGCGTCTTCGAATCGCACGAGGAGCGCCCGCCGGAGACCGACCCGGCGCAACTGCTCGCAAACCTGCTCCAGGGCGACACGCTCAGCATCGCCAACGAGCTCGACAAGCTCGCGCTCTACACGCGCGACTCGGGCGGCGAGGTAGACGTCGCCATCGTGAACCGCGTCTCCCACGGCGACCGCGAGGCGAAGTCGTGGGACCTCACGGACGCAATCGTCGACTGCCAGCTCGGGACGGCTCTCGCCCGGCTGAAGACGCTGAAGGAGAGCGGGGAGAACCTGCAGGGGCTGCTCGGGTTCATCACCGCGCGCTTCCGGACGCTTGCCCCGGTCGTGGACCTGGTCGCGGCCGGGATGCCGCAGAACGCCATCGCCGAAGAACTGAAGCGGCCGAACAACTGGCAACTCGAGCGGGACATCCGCGCTGCCAAGCGGCTCGGCCCCGGCGGCCTGAAACTCGCCTACCAGTACCTGGTGGAGGCAGACCGCACGAACAAGCTCGGCGAAGTAGCGGAAGAGACCTCGATCGATCTCCTGCTGATGAAGCTCTGTTCGCTGGCGGAGCCGGCCGCGCCGCGCGGCTGGCGGTAGCGGCTCAGTCCAGCGTCTGCCAGACCGGGTTGTAGCACGCCACCTGGTGCGTGGCGCCTTCCGGCTGCGTCAGCCGCGGCGGCGGGTCCTGGCGGCAGACGTTCATCACTTTCGAGCAGCGCGGGATGAACGGGCAGCGCTCGGCGGGCTCCGTCATCTCCGGCGGATGGCCGGGAATCTGGCGAAGGTGGGAGTGCGCGCCACCCACGCGCGGCAGGGTGCCGAGCAGGGCGTGGGTGTAGGGGTGCAGCGGCGACTTGAGCATGTCGCGCACACTGCCTGATTCGACGATCCGCCCGGCGTACATCACGGCCACTTCGTCTGCCATTTGGGCGACGACGCCGAAGTCGTGGGTGATCAGCAGGATCGCCGTCCCGCGCTCCTGCCGGAGTTGGTCGAGCTGGTGGAGGATCTGCGCCTGGACGGTGACGTCGAGGGCGCTCGTGGGCTCATCCGCGACGATGACGTCCGGGTCAAGGGCGGTGGCGATGCCGATCATCACGCGCTGGCACATGCCGCCGGAGAGCTGGAACGGGTACGACTTGGCGATCCGCTCGGGGTCGCGCAGGCCGACGTCGCGGAGGATCTGGACGGCGCGCGCCTTCGCCTCTTTCTTCCCGATCTCGAGGTGGCTGGTCAGCATCTCCGCGACCTGGCTGCCGATATCGATGACGGGGTTCAGCCCGGCGACCGGGTCCTGGAAGATCATCGCGATGCGCCTGCCGCGAATCGGGCGCAGTTCCTTTTCCTGGAGGGCGAGGATGTTGCGGCCTTCGAACGTCACCTCGCCGGAGAGGACGTCGGCTTCGCCCGGGAGCAGGCGGAGGATGGAGGCGCCGACCGTGGACTTCCCGGAGCCGCTCTCCCCGACGATCGTGAGGATCTCCCCACGGCGGAGGTCGAAGGAGACGTTCTCGGTGGCATAGGTCACCGATTCGCGCGTGCGGTAGCGGATGGAGAGGTCGCGGACGCTAACGATCGACTCGTTCATTCAACAACCAACAAGAACGGGGCCAGAAGGCCCCGTCGATGTGAAGCTCGTGACTGGTGATTCTAGTCGCTTGGGCGGATCGACGAGATAAACCGTCCCTGGATCTCTACGTTGTCGGGCGATGTGTAGATGGGCTGCATGGTGCTGTTGGCCGGCTGAAGGCGCACGCGGTTGCCCTCGTGGTAAATGCGCTTCAGGGTCACTTCCCCGCGATCCTTGAGCCAGACCGCTACCTTCTCACCGTCGTTCGCGGCACGGGCGGGCTCGAGGAAGACGATATCTCCATCGTCGATCAGGTCCTCGATCATCGACTTGCCCTTGACGCGGAGGGCGAAAACGTTTGTCTTGCCGCGGACCATGTCCTCGGTCACCGCTACCGTGTCGTCGGCGTCGTAGGTCCAGCGTTCGGAGGACGGCACGGGTATCGGCTGGCCGGCGGCGATGGCGCCGACGACCGGGATCTCCACGATGCGAGCGCGGCGCCCGCCTTTCGAGCCGAGGACCTCGATGCCGCGCGAGACTTCGCGGTCACGCCGGATCATGCCCTTCTCTTCGAGTTTCCGAAGGTTGTAGTCCACAACCGAGGTGCTGCTGATGCCGCAGCCTTCCTGGATATCGCGGATGCTCGGCGGGTAGTCCTTGTCCTCGATAAAGGAGCGGAGGAACTCGAGGATCTGGTCTTGTTTGGACGAGAGTTCTTTCATCGGGGCCTGGCCTCTCGAACGCATGTTCGTGCCCGAACTTTAGCAACGGCCGCGCTTTATCGTCAATCGTGTTCCGAACACCCGGTTGCCGGCAGGCAGTTGCGGGCGGCGCGGGTGTTGGCACAACATCGATCCTCGTATGGCAGAAACAGCCCTGGTGATCGCGGCCCATCCGAACGACGGCGAGTTCGGCGCCGCCGGCTATTGCATCCAGCTCGCCGCCAAGGGCTGGGATGTGTACTTCCTCATCGCGACGAACGGGGCGAAAGGCACGGAGGACAGGAACATGCCGCGCGAGCGGCTCATCGCCCTTCGCCGGGAGGAGCAGCGGGAAGCCTGCCGCCGGCTTGGCGTGAAGGATGTCTTCTTCCTGGACCACGAAGACAGCGAGCTGACCTACACCCGGGCGCTGCTGGAAGAGGTCGTGCGTTACATCCGCATGCTGAAGCCGTACGCCGTGCTCACCCACGACCCGCACGACATCATCATCCGCGACAGCTTCATCAATCACCCGGATCACCGTTCACTGGGCACGGCGGCCCTCGACGCTGTCTACCCCACGGCGCGCGACCACCTGAATTTCCCCGAGCACATGGCTGAGGGCCTGGAACCGCACAAGGTGCGCGAAGTGCTCCTCTGGAATACGAACCACCCGAACCTGGACGTTGATGTCGCGCCGCAGTTGGACCAGAAGATCTTCGCGCTGTCCGCGCACGTCTCGCAGTTCGGCAAGCAGGACGACTTCGCGACGTTCTCTCGCGAGCGATGGAAGTCGGAAGATGGGCGGTATCTCGAGCGCTTCCGCCGGGTTGTCTTGCAGTTCTAACCCGCGAGCAGGTGACGGAGGATGTCCTGTTCCTCGATCATCGCGCGGCCCCGGCTGGCCAGGGTGCTCACCGTGCTCTTGTCGCGGCCGGAGAGGATGGCTGCGATCCGTGGCAGGCTGTAGCCGCGCTTCTGGAGCGCCGCCGCGGCCACTGCCCGGGCGTCGTTGAAGCGCGGGCTGCGCGAGCGCCCGACGAGGTCTTCCGTGGCGATGGCGAAGTAACGGGCGATGCGGTCGAGGAGGTCCTGTTCGCCGCCGGTGGCGGCCTGCGCGGACTCGAGCACGGTAACGCCCGCGAGCGAGGCGTCGAGCCCCCTCATGTCGAGCTTTTGCGCCCGTTCGAGCGCCATCGCGGCGTTGACGCAGCCCAGGAGCACGCGGACGGAGGGCGCGTTCACCGCGGCGAGGCGGTCGATCGCCCATGCGGGCAGGCCGCCGCGCTTCCTCCGCGCCACATGCTCCACGAATGCTCGCCGCTCCTGCCACTCGAACGGGTCGACCCGCGTGATGATTCCCGCGGAGAGCCGCGATTCGAGGCGGTCAATCAGCCCGAGTTCGAACGGATGGCGCTCGCTGGCGACGACGATGTGTCCGCCGGTGTTGCTGACCGCGTCCATGGTGCAGACGAGTTCGACCTGGGTCGCCGTCTTCCCGGCGATGTACTGGAGGTCGTCGACGATGAGCAGATCGACCGTCCGGACCTGGTCCTGGAACTCGTCGGCCCGCCGCGCGCGGAGGGCGCCCTGGAAGCGGTTGGTGAACTCCTCGGCGCTGAGACAGGCGACCCTGCGGCCCATGTCCTTCGCCCGGCAGGCGAGTGCGTGGAGAAGGTGGGTCTTGCCCATCCCGGGCGAACCGAAGAGCACGACCGGGCTGGTCACGAGTTCTTCCGCCGGCTCTACGAGTGCGATGCAGGCCTGGTAGGCGAGGCGGTTGCCTTCCGCGGCGGGGTAGTCTTTAAACGGCAGCGAACAGTTCACGGCGCCGATGGCGAGGGTGCCCGAGGCGGGGGCGCCCCGAGCGACGGCCGCATCGAAGTCCTCGGGGGCACGCTCGCCCGCGGCGACAAGCGCGAGGGTGACCGTGGTCCCGAAGACGTGAGCCGCGGCGCGCTCGATGACGACGCGCAGGCGGCGGTCGAGGTACTCGCAGGCCATCGCGGAGCGTGCCTCGAGGGTGAGGACCGCGCCATCGAAGGAGCGGGCGCGCGCCGGCGCCAGCCAGGTGGTGATGTTGTAGGGATTGAGTTCGAGTTCCAGCCGGCCGAGGACAGCCTGCCAGCCACGGGCCAATTCGCGCGCATCGAGCCGGGCACGGTCATCCATCGTTCGGGCAAAACTCCTCTCTCCCGCGGCGCGGGCGAGTTTCAGACAGCAAGGTTGAAGGTGGTCAGTGGGGCCTGTGGTGGCCCTTCCAGCGGCGGCATCACGGCGTGCCACCCCGGGGAACGCAGGGCGTAAGGTAGTCCCGGGCTGGGGCTGGTTCAACGCAGTTATGTACTTGTGCCGGGCCTCCGCACGGAGTTTTCACGAGCCGTCCGGCTTATGTGGGAATCCGAGTTTGGAGCGAAAAAACGGGTAACGCGCAACCCCTGTCATCGTTGTGGACGCGCCCACAGCCCGCAATCCGGGCCTTCGCTCCGGGGCTGCGGACAAACATTGACGTGCGCGTTAACGTTGTTAGACTAGTGTCCACAGATGGCCGAATCCGTTTCCACCGAACGCTTCCTTCAGATTGGCGAGGCCGCCGAGCGAGCCAGTCTCACCCAGCGGACACTTCGCTATTACGAAGAAAAAGGGCTCCTGAGCCCGCCCACCAGGATGGACGGCGGATTCCGGCTGTACTCGCCCGAGGACATGGAGCGGATCGACCGCATCCGCCAGCTCAAGGAACTCCTCGGTTTCTCGCTCGCCGAAATCAAAGAGATGATGGAGGCCGAGGACATCCGCCTCCAGATCAAAGCGGGCTGGCGCAAGGATGCCGACGCCGACGAGAAGGCGGACAAGGTGCGCCTCGGCCGCGAAGCGACGCTGCAGCAGCTCGCGCTCATCGACCAGAAAATGGAGAAGATGGCGTCGTTGCGCGCCGAACTCGCCGAGCGCGTCCGCAAGTACGACGAGTTGCTCCTGCGGTTCGCCGAACTTCCCGAGTCGGAAGCCGCCACCTCCCAGTCCTGATTCGCTACACTGAACGCATGGCACTCACCGACGCCTACCAGCGGCCGCTTCGCGACCTGCGCATTTCCGTCACCGACCGGTGCAACTTCCGCTGCACCTACTGCATGCCCCGGGAGATCTTCGGGCCGGGATACGAGTTCCTCAAACGGTCGGAGATCCTGAGCTACGAGGAGATAACGCGTCTCTCGCGCATCTTCGTGAGCCAGGGGGTCGAGAAGATCCGCATCACCGGCGGTGAGCCGCTCGTGCGCAAGGACCTCGACTCGCTCATCGCCCAGCTGCGCGCGATTCCCGGCCTGAAGGACCTGACGCTCACGACGAACGGTTCGCTGCTTCGCGGCCAGGCGCAGAGACTGAAAGACGCCGGGCTCGAGCGCATCACCGTGTCGCTGGACTCGCTGGACGAGGCCATCTTCAAGTCCATGAACGACGTGGGAGTCTCCCCGTCGGTGATCCTCGATGGCATCGAAGCGGCGAAGGCGGCCGGTCTTGCTCCGATTAAGGTCAACGCCGTCGTGAAGCGCGGGACGAACGACCACACGATCGTGGACCTCGCGCGGCACTTCAAGGGCACCGGCGTCATCGTGCGGTTCATCGAGTTCATGGACGTTGGAGCCACCAACGGCTGGCAGCTCGAACATGTCGTGACCGGGCGGGAAATCATCGAACGCATTAACGCGGAGTTGCCAATCGAACCGGCGGAGGCGAACTACCGCGGCGAAGTGGCCCGGCGCTGGCGCTACCGGGATGGCAGCGGCGAGGTTGGCGTTATCACCCCGATCTCGGAGCCGTTCTGCGGCGACTGCACCCCTGCCCGGCTCTCCCCTGAAGGTGAGCTCTATACCTGCCTGTTCGGCGTCCGTGGACACGACTTCCGCGGGCTGCTCCGCTCGGGCGCGACGGACGAAGAGTTATCCGAGTTCCTCGCGTCGGTCTGGCGCGTGCGGGACGACCGCTATTCGGAACTGAGGACCGCGGAGACAGCGCTCCTGCCGAAAGTGGAGATGTCGCACATCGGCGGATGACGGTGGACTTCCCGGTTCGAATCAAGAGGCCGACCCATGACGACAGCATTCGCCCTCGGCATCTCCGTTTCGGAGATCATCGGCGGTGTCCCGCTCGGCACTACCGAGGGCGGCCGATAGCGGCGCCAGCCGGCCGGCGCCGCGGTGCCCCCACTTCCCGAGGCCGCCGGGTGCGCTGCCGGTGAGCGCGCCTTCGGTTCCGGCGCCGCAGCGCGTGCTCCTGGTGCAGCCATGGATCCCCTCGGCAGACCTCTGGCTGAGCATGACGCGTTACTCGGGGCGAATCGCGGCGCTGCTGGAACCGGGAGTCGAGGTCAGTTCCGCTCGGGCGAGCCACGTGAACATGCCGCGGCCGCTGCGCCGCTTCTTTCCGAGCTACCGCAGGTTCGAGCCGCTGCCGCGGAGATGGCGCGGGCAGCTCGACCTCGTCCACTTCACCGACATCTACCTCGGGGTGCACGCCCGCCGGTTCGACGGCGCCCGTGTGACGACCGTGCATGACACGATGCCCGCCGAGTATGCCGGCTGGTTCGAACGCGGCGGAGCACGCTGGCGCACGGCCTACCTGCGGTCGCTCCACCGGCTCGGGCGCTCGGACCTGGTGATTACGCCTTCGGAACACACCCGTCGCGGATTGCTGGAGAGCACACGGCTGGCCCCGGAACTGGTCCGCGTTGTCGGCATCCACGTCCCGGATGAGATCGCCGCGCCACCGCCGGGTTCCGTCCGGGAGCCGGCGACGATCCTGAGTGTCGGGACAACCGCACCGTACAAGAACCTCCCGTTGCTTCTCCACGCGCTCGCGCGGCCAGAGCTCCGGGGCGCCAGGCTGCTCCGGGTAGGCAGCCCGTTTGATGGCGAGTTGCCCGCGCTCGTGCGGCGGCTTGGGCTGGAAGAACGCATCGAGAACCTCGGGGGAGTCAGCGACGAGCGGCTGCTCTCGGTCCTCCAGTCGTCGACGGTACTGGCTCAGCCAAGCCTCGACGAAGGATTCGGCATGCCGGCCGCCGAGGCGATGGCCGCGGGCCTGCCCGTAGTCTGCAGCAACGGGGGCGCCCTGCCGGAAGTCGTCGGCGGGGCGGGCCGCGTCGTCCCGTTCCGGAAGCTCACCAAGGGTCCGCCCAACCTGGACGACGCGCGCGACTTCGCGGCAGCGCTGGCGGATGTTCTCGGCAGCCCCGGAGTCCAGCAGTCCATGAGCGA
>CALMIW010000484.1 GCA_937864275.1 uncultured Dehalococcoidia bacterium | reverse complement strand
GGGCGCACCACCCGCCGCGAGGAATTCGCGCGCGCCCGCGCCGGCCTGCGCCCAGGCGGTGCGGTTGGGGGGGTCGCCCGGGATGGCGTTCATGCCGCGGGTATCGATGACGAGGCCACCGTTGTTGACGCTGTGCCCGCCGATGCTGTGGCCGCCGCCCTTCACGGTGAGCGGAACGCCGAAGCGACGCGCAAACGTGACGGTCCGGCTCACATCGGCGGCGTCCGCGGCCCGGACGACCACCGCCGGCTTCTTGTTGTAAACGGTGTTCTTGGCCTCGCGCGCGGTTTCGTAATCCGGGTGCTCGGGCGTGACAACGTCGCCTTTGATTTGCAGGACGAACTTCGCCCACTCCTGCGCTGGGACTTCTGGCAGTGCACTGACTCCCACTGGTCTGGTCTCCTGTGTTGGTGTGGGCCGCCGGGGGCGGTCCGTCCGAACCAACGTAGCGAGGCCGCGCGCGCCGCATATCACCCGAACGGCGGAGAACTGGCTCCGGAGGTGGAATAGTTCACACTGCAACTATTTCTGGGGCCAGGCGCGAGAATCAGGGAATGCGCGCGCCGGGGACCGCGTCGTACTCGGGAAGGTACGGTTTGATGTCGAGGACCGGGGTGCCGTCGATGGCGTCGAGTCCTCGCACGCTGAGCGTCGCTCCGTCGCGGGCCAGCAGTTCAACGGCGGAGACGCCCAGGTGGTTCGGGCGGAGCTGGCTGCGGGTGGCGAAGATGCCGTAGCTCCTGCCGCTGGCGAGCGTCAGGGTCTCCGGCTTCTCCGGGGCGCCTGCTGCGATATCGAGATAGGTCACGACCAGGACGTGGCTGTAGGCCTCGATGCCGTCGAGTCTGGCGAGGTGTTCGGGCAGCATTTCGAGGCGGCTTTCGACCTGTTGCCAGCCGCGCGGGCGCGGTTTGGCAACGCCGTTCCGCACGTAGCCGATGGCGCGGAGGACGATTTCCGCGGGAGGCTCCGGGCGCACCCAGTCGTCGTTGCGCTTCCTGCGCCAAAACACGGCGCCTAACCCCCGGCGAATCCGGGCAGCATCACCCCTTCGCCCGCATCGCGGCCATGGCCTCGGGGTCGATCCCGAATGCCGAGGCGATGCGGCCGCCCATCTCAGCGACGGGACGCCCGGCGGTGAGCCCGCCATCGACGACGATCGACTGGCCGGTCACGTAGCTGGCTTCGGGGCTGGCGAGCCAGAGCGCGGCGTTCGCGATGTCTTCCGGTAGTCCCGAGCGGCCCATCGGGGGCCATGCGGCGAACGCCTGGTCGATCTTGGGGAGGAGTGCCTCCCGCATCTCGGCGGGGACGCCGAGGGCGTTCGTGAAGATGTGCGTGAGGATGAGGCCGGGGCAGATGGCGTGCACACGGATGTTGGACGGCGCCAGTTCGACCGCGAGGCAGCGGCTCATGTGGGCGACGGCGGCCTTGGCGGCGCTGTAGACCACCGGTCCGAAGCCGGCCTGGAGGCCTGCGACGCTGGCCGTGTTGATGATGCAGCCGCCGCCCTGGGCCTTCATCTGGCGGACCGCGTGCTTCGAGCCGAGGAACACGCCCCGGAGAAGGACGGCCATGGTGCTGTCGTAGGCCGCCATGTCGAGGTCTTCGATGGCGCCGCCGACGCCGCCGAAACCGGCGTTGTTGAAGACGACATCGAGCCGGCCCCAGCGGCTCACCGCCTGGGCGACGGCCTCGGCGACCTGCTCCTCGCTCGAGACATCGGCATGGACGTAGGTGGTGTTGGGGCCGAGTTCCTCGGCGAGGGCGCCGCCGCGCTGGTCCTGGATGTCGGCGATGACGACTCGGGCGCCTTCGGCGACGAATTTGCGGACGGTGCCTTCGCCAATTCCGCTGGCGGCGCCGGTGATGAGTGCGACGTGGTTTTCGAGGCGGGGCATGGTGGCTCCGGTGGGTTGGGTACGCGGAGTCTACGGCAGGATCGGGACGTTGTCGGGGCTACTGGTTGCCGGGCAGCTTGAACTGCGCGAGCCGCTGTTCCGCTGCCTCCTGCCGTTCCGACCAGAGCCGCCCGGTGGTTATTCCCCCGTCGACAACCAGGGCGTGGCCCGTCACGAAGCTCGCTTCGTCGCTGGCCAGCCAGGCGGCTGCACGCGCGATGTCTTCGGGCAGGCCCGCGCGCCGGATTGGCTGGCCCATGGCGAGGCGGTCCCGCATGAGGTCCACCGTGAAGTCCGCCTGTTCGGCCGAGAGGCCCATCGCCTTCCCGAAGATCGGCGTGGCGATGCCGCCGGGGCAGATCGCGTTCACCCGCACGCCGCTCTCTCCGAGCTCGTTCGCGACGGACCTGGTGAGGTGGATGACGGCCGCCTTCGCCGCGCTGTAGACGTGCGGCCCGAAGCCGATGCCAACACCGGCGACGCTGGCGGTGGAGATGATGCTCCCGCTGCCCTGCGCCTTCATCACCTGCCCGGCGTGCTTCATCCCGAGCACGACACCCCGCAGCAGCACGGCCATGGTCGTGTCGTACTGCGCCATGTCGATATCGCAGATGGAGCCGGAGACGCCACCGAACCCGGCGTTGTTGAACATCACGTCCAGCCGGCCCCACTTCTGGACGGCGTGGGCGACTGCCGCCCGGACTTCTTCTTCCTGCGCGACGTCGGTGTGGTAGTAGCTCGCATTCGGCCCGAGTTCTTCCGCGAGCTTCTCTCCGCGCGCGTCCTGCACGTCCGAAATGACCACCCGTGCCCCGGATTCGACGAACTTGCGCACCGTGCCCTCGCCGATGCCGCTGGCACCGCCCGTAACGATTGCGATCTTGCCGTCCAACTGCGCCATGGGATCCTCCAGGGTTGTGGCGCGAGTCTACGCGGGACCGGGTGGCGCCGCATGCCAATCCCTGCCGACATGTGGGCTACAAGCGCGGCTTTGGCAGCATTCGCTCGATCTGCTTCAGGTGCGACCGTTCGTGGGTGGCCATCCATTCGGCGTAAGCGAACACGGTGCGCTCCAGCGTCTTTCCCGCACCGGTTACCGTGGCCGCCCTGGACCAGGCCTCGCCTGGTAGCCCGGACAGCAATTCCACCAGGGCCTCTCGCTGCGCGGTGAATGCCTCGAGCGACCGCTGGAAATCCTGCTCCAGGTAGTCCGTCTTCTCGATCCAGGTACGCGGGTTCATCGCGCGAATGGTGGGCCGCTCCTCCGCGACGATCCGCTCGATGCATCCAGCCCAAACGTCGCCGCAGGCGCGAAGGTGGGCCAACACCTCGTTCGCCGACCACGCGCCCGGTTCAACCGACACGCGCAAGTCCGCTGGCGGTATCCCGGCAGACGCCGCAGCAATCCGAGGCGGACCCTGGGCAAGCATCTCGACCACCTTCTCCCGTTGAAGTTCGGGCATGAGACGTGCCTCGCCTAACTTCGCCACATCGCGGGTTCGCTGCCTTCCACGAGCGCGTCGCCGCCGGAGTAGCCCATGGGTGCCCCGTCGGCGCGCCAGCAGGCAGCGCCTTCGAACATCCCGTCTGCCCGGCGCAGGATCCCGTTCATCCCACCGGCCACCTTCAGCGGCGTCTCCAGGGTGTGGCCGCGCGCTTCGAGCCCGGCCTTCAAGGCGGGGAATGCCGGGAAGCCGCGCTCGATCTCCAGCACCGGACCGCGGCCCCACATCCGCGCTGCCTCGAAGGCTTCCTGCAACGGCATCTGGTGGTCGATGACGTTCGAAATCGCCTGGGCGACCGCGCCGAAGATCTTGAGGCCACCTGGCGGGCCCAGCGTCATGAACGGCTGGCCATCCCGCATCACGATGCATG
>CALMIW010000483.1 GCA_937864275.1 uncultured Dehalococcoidia bacterium | reverse complement strand
CCACGTTTCCGCTCAGGACACCGGCAACCGTAAGACCGATGACGGTGACGACCGGGATCATCGCGTTCTTCATCGCATGGCGGACGACGACGACCCGTTCGCGGAGCCCCTTGCTCCAGGCCGTTCGGATGTAGTCCTGGCGGAGGACCTCCAGCATCTGTGAACGCGTCAGGCGCATGATTCCCGCACCCGAGGCGAAGCCACCGGCCAGTGCCGGGAGGATGAACAGCTGGACGCTCCGAAGCGGGTGCTCCCATACCAATGGATGGTTCACGAGGTCGATCGTCCAGAGATCGAACCGGACGACGAGCAGGAGCAAGACCGTGCCGACCCAGAAGTTGGGCGCGGCGACCCCGAGAATGGCCAACAGGCGCAGGCCATAATCGGCCGGGGAGTCCTGCCGGAGGGCGGAGATGATGCCAATGGGGACGCTCGTTAATAGCGCGACCGCCAGCGTCATCAGCGAGAGCTGGAGGGTGTAGGGCACCCCACGACTGAACTCGGCGAAGGCCGAGTCCCTCGTACGGTACGACTCGCCCAGGTCACCCCGGAGGGTGTCGGCCAGGTAGCGCACGTAGCGTTCGAGGACCGGCTTGTCGGTCCCCAGCTCGCGCTTGATCTGGGCGATCTGGGCCGCGGCGTCCACGCCGCCCGCCGGATTCTGCTGTGCTATCCGGCGAGCGACGAAGTCACCCGGGAGGACGTTGGTAGCGAAGAAGACGAGCGTCACAATCAGCCAGATGACCGGGATGTTTATCAAGGCCCTGCGGATCGCGTACGCGCCCACTAGCTCGCTCGTCCCTGGTAGGTTGGGTCGTCCGGGTCGATCCATGCGTTGGCAAGCAGGTGGGCGGTGCTGAACGGCGCCGACTCGGCCGGCTTGTAGTAGTTCCAGTAGAGCGTGTTGGTGATCTGGACGTGCGAGTAGGGCCGTCCGGCGCCGTATGCCTTGAGGAGCATCCTCTCGACGTCCTTCGTCATCTCCTTGCGCTTATCCGGCGAGAGTTCGACGGCGACCTTTCCGAGGAGGTCATCGAGCCCGGGGACTTTGACTTCGAACTGCTGGTTCAACGATGAGGTCGAGGTGTAGTTGCTGACGAGGAAGGCGGTCGGCTCCGGGTCCAGCACTTCGGTGTCCCAGCCGTACCAGAGGTTCGCGTTGCCGGAGCCGTATTTCTTCTGGACGATCTTCGAGGTGATGGTGGAATACGGCTCGATCTTCGCCTTGAACTGGCTCGTGCCCAAGTTCTTGTTGAGCATGGCCGTGAGGATGGCCGACGCCTGGTACGAACCTTCGAAGATATCGGGGACATCGATGGTGACATCGCCCAGGGCGGGGCCGCCGCCGGCTTCCCACATCTTCCGCGCATCGGAGATGTCCTTGTCGCGGTCCTGGAGGTAGCCCGGGAAGGTGATGAGTTCCTTTTCGGTGAGAGCGAAGGCGCCCTGGCTGGGAGGAATCGAACCCGAAATGGCGCCGCGCCCGCCGTGGAATTGCTGGACCAGCTGGCGCCGGTCGACCGCGCGGAAGTAGGCGCCGATGAGGTTCTCGTTGTTCCAGGGCGCGGCGCCGCCGTTGTACGACCCGCAAATGATCGGGTTCGCCGAGAACCCTGTGCGCTCGGTGACCTTGCCCTTGAACCGCGAACGCAGTTCTTCGAGCACCTGGATGGTCGAAGGTCCGTAGCCGTCGATCTGCTTCTGTTCCCATGCGGCCTGTTGAGCCGCTGTGTCGGTGAACAGGGGCACGTACTGGATGCCGTCGAGGTTCACGGGCCGCGAGGACTTGTCGTACTTCTTGAACTTGAGACGGCCCTCGGAGCTGAATTCTGTCAGGACGAACGGGCCGCTCCCGATGATCATCTCCTGGTTGAAGTTCGCGTAGGACTTTTCGAACTGCTGGATCGCCTCGGGTGCGCCGATGCCCTCGTATGACTGCGCAAGCAGGTTGAGGAACAACGGCGAGGGCTTCGCCAGCTTCACGAGAACGGTGGACGCATCCGGGACGGAAACCGACTCGACGACCTGGTATTCGCCCTTCCGGTAGAAGTTGGGGTCGTCGGTCCCGTCGAGGAGCTTGCCGGACTTGTTCCGTTCGATGTGGAACTTGATGTCCTCGGCCTTTGTTTGGCGGCCGTTCACCGGGGGCTTGTTGTGGAAGAAGTTGTTCGGCCGGAGCTTCAGCTTCACGGTCTGGGCATCCGGCTGTTCCCAGGACTCGGCGAAAGCGCCGCCGAGCGTCCCATTCGCGAAGCTGTCCCACTGGAGGACGCGCTGCATCGTCAGGCCGACGATGGTGGCGACGGGACTGAACCGGCTGCGGCTGTGGTCGAAGGTGTCGTAGGTGGCGTTGGAGCTAACGAACCGCGCGGTTCCTCCGGACTTCGCGGCCGGGGTGGCGGCCTTGGTGGGGCCAGCAGTCACCGACGCCGCGGTTGTGGCGCCCGCAGCCGTTGGGCTGCCGGAGCTCGAGTCATCGTCGTCGTCATCTCCGCAACCAGTAGTGGCGAATGCAACGGCCGCGGCCGAGACTCCCGCAGCGGAACCAAGAAAGCGGCGCCGCGACTGGCGCCGTACCCAGTAGTTGTTTTCCATCCCTGCTTCCCATGCGCCGTGAACGGGGACTGGCGCGGGCGCACTGTATGCAGGGGACCTGCGCCGGCTATATGACGCGAGTCATACCGCCCGCCTGGCGTGCTTCTGGGCGAAGACGGAGCATTCGAATTGGCAGCCGCCGCAGCTGACCGCCTCGCTGATGGCGGGGACATCCACGATCCGGATGATCTGGTTGTCTGTCTGGATCACGCCCTGCTGTTGCATCTCGGACATCACCCGGATGGCCGTCTCGACGGTGACGCCCGAGCGGTCGGCGATATGCTGACGGGTGAGCGGATAGTTGATCCGGATTGTGGCGCCTTCGCTTTCGCCGAATTGCCGCGCGAGCTGGAGGAGGCTGCAGCCGATCCGGCCGCGGGCATCCTTCAGGGCGGCGATCGCAGACGTGATGTCGCGCTGGCGCACTTCGAGGCAGAGGAGTTCGATGGCATTCCGGACGGTGACGGGGTAGGCCTTCGCGAGCTCGACAAGCAGGGGCCGCGGGACCAAAACGAACTCGGAATCGACCATGGGCATCGCCGTGGTCATGTACGGGCGGCCGTCGAGGGCCGCACCGAGGTCCAGCGGTGTCGTCGGGGCGTGGAACCCGACGGCATGCTGACGGCCATCGGCCATCAGGTGGAGCAGGCGAACCCGGCCCGCGGTAACTACCCACAGCCCCTTGCAGTCCTCGCCCTCCTCGAAGACCCGGCGATTCGCTCCGATGCGATGGACAGTCGCTCGCGACGCAATGTCGGCGATCTCGGCCTGGTCGAGCCCCGAAACGAGGGCACACTCCTGTAGCGCCGAAACCACGCGATCCTGGTTGCGATTGACTGGCACGCCGGTCGTCCCTGTACTCGATGTGCGCGTCACTGCTCTGGCTACCTCTGAAGCGATGCTGTGGCGGCGTCTCGGTTGTGCGATGTGACTAATGTCACGGGACCCCGGGCGCCGCAATCCGCCGGTATCTGGCGCTGAGAAAGAGGCCGTCTGGCCTTCCTAACTTCGCCTTTCACCCGGGTGGTACGCTCTGTCCTCAACACGGCCGGACGGTGGTTTTCGTGAAACGCTGCGCTCTCTTCACCGTGGCGGTTGCGGCCGCGATCCCGCCCTCCGTCCGGTGCGACCGCCGGCGCGGCCTCCACTTCCGCGCGACGCCGACGGAGCGGCCGCCGTCGG
>CALMIW010000482.1 GCA_937864275.1 uncultured Dehalococcoidia bacterium | reverse complement strand
CACCGCGAGTCCAGCGTCGAGCGAGGGGACGTCCGCTGCGGTGCCGTGGATCCACGTGACCCGCTCCGCGAATGGCTTCGCGCGGGCAACGTCGAGGGATGCCAGCGCCGGATCAACGCCCGTCACTGCGATCCCACGCTCGGCGAGCATGGTCGCGAAGCTGCCCGTGCCGCAGCCGATGTCGAGGACTCGGCTCGCGCCGAACTCATCGACCATTGCGGCGTAGGCTTCGAGGTCCGAGCGGTCGCCGTCGAAGGCGTCGTAGATGGCTGCGAGGCGGGGCTCAGCAAAGATCGGGTCGGGCACGCCCCGGAGTTTAGGACCGCCTCGCGGCTAAACCCAGAGCGTCAGTGCTTTCTCGTCCCGTTCCCTCCTCAGACGCTCGACGATTTCGGCTACGGGCACCGCGCCAACGTCGCCGCCGCCGCGGACACGCAGGGCGGCCGCTTTGGCTTCGGCCTCGCGGTCACCGACGACGAGCATGTAGGGCACCTTCCGCATCTGGGCATCGCGAATCTTGGCGTTCATGCGCTCGCCACGGGTGTCGACTTCGACCCGCAGGGTGGCCGCCTTGAGTTGCTTCGCGACCTCTTCCGCGTACTCGATGTGGCGGTCGGCGATGGGGATGACCACCGCCTGCAGCGGCGAGAGCCAGAGCGGGAAGTTGCCTTCATACTCCTCGATGAGCAGCGCCACCATTCGTTCCATCGTCGAGAGAACGCCACGGTGGACGATGATCGGCTGGTGGCGGCCACCATCCTCGCCGATGTACTCGAGCTGGAACTGGTTCGGCAGGTGGAAGTCCACCTGGACCGTTACGAGGGTCTCTTCCTTGCCGGCGGCCGTCTGGAACTGGACGTCGATCTTCGGGCCGTAGAAGGCGGCTTCGTCCTTGGCCTCGAAGTACTCCAGGCCGACGCGATCGAGCACGCGCCGAAGGAGGTTCTCGCCCATCTCCCACATCGGCGGGTTGTCGACGTACTTCTCCTTGTTGTCGCGGTCGCCGAGGGAGAGCCGGTACCGGTAGTTCTTCAGCCCGAGCGTCCCGTACACGTACTCCATCAGGTCGAGCACGCCCTCAACTTCGGCTTCGACCATCGCCTCATCAGCGCAGAAGATGTGGGCGTCGTTCAGCGTCATGATGCGGACGCGCGACATGCCCGTGACCTGGCCGCTCTTCTCCCAGCGGTGCATGTTGCCGAGTTCGGCGATGCGGATCGGGAGCTCCCGGTAGGAGTGCGACTCCGATTCGAAGACCATGATGTGGTGCGGGCAGTTCATCGGGCGCAGGCAGTACTCCTCGCCTTCGCGCTCCATCACCGGGTACATCGCGTCCTGGTAGTGGTCCCAGTGCCCGGAACGCTCGTAAAGCTCCCGCTTGCCGACGTTGGGCGTGATGACGTGCTGGTAGCCGCGCTCGATCTCGAGGTCCTCGATCCAGCGGACGAGCTCGCGGCGGATGGTCGCACCGTTCGGGAGCCAGATGACGTGCCCCGGGCCGATGTTGTCGATGAGGTCGAAGATCTTCAGTTCTCTGCCGATGCGGCGGTGGTCGCGGCGGCGGGCCTCTTCAAGCTGGTGCTCGTACTCCGCCAGCTCGTCCGGCGTTTCGAAGAGGGCGCCGTAGACGCGCTGGAGTTGCGGGTTCTTCTCGCTTCCGCGCCAGTAGGCTCCGGCGATGCTCATCAGCTTGAAGGCGCCGACTTCGCCCGTGTCGTTGACGTGGCCGCCGCGGCAGAGGTCGGTGAAGCCTGCGTGCGTGCACTGCGTGACGTTGCCTTCCTCGAGGTCGGCGAGGAGGTCGAGCTTGAAGGGCTGCCTGGCCCAGCGAGCCTCGGCCTCGGCCTTCGTGAGGCTCGCCATCTGGAACCGGTGCTTGCCCTTGACGGACTTCCGCATGCTGTCTTCGAGCCATGCCAGGTCTTCTGGCGTGAGCGAACGCGGCAGGCGGAAGTCGTAGTAGAAGCCGGTGTCGATGGGCGGGCCGATGCCGAGCTCGGCATCCGGGAACAACTCGACCATCGCCTCGGCGAGGACGTGCGCCGCCGAGTGGCGCATGCGGTTCAGGCGTTCTTCCTTCGGGAGGGACTTGAGGTCGACATGGGATTCGATGGCTTCAGCCATGTGGGTGTCTCCAGTTTCGTTCGTGGTGCGACGTGGTCAGCGAAGGGCGGCCGCATGCCGCGCGCGAGTGAGCCGCGAGCGCACTGGCGCCGAATCGTGAATCGCAGGTCGTAAATCGTGGATCATCGGGTGGGCCTCGTAGACAACGGCATGCTTCGTCGTGCCGTTGGGACGGGCGACGCGCCCGTGGTTCCACCCAACTTCGTCCTTCCGATGGGAAGGACCTCGCGGCGGCCGCTAACGGTGGCCAACCGGGCTGCCTTATCGCCCGTGACGGGGCGCTTCGGGGCCGGCTCGCGGGTGGTTTTCGCCTGCCTTGCGTCGCGCTTTCAGCCGGTGGCGCGGACTCTCTGGTGGGCGGCTGGCTACTCGTCCCGTTCGATGCCTTTGGTTCGCACGACTATACCACAGGCCCGAGCGACCCACGGGGCGATCGTTCCGCGACGCGAATAACCGGTGCCGTCATCTTCCCCAGTACCGCATAGGGTTCGGAAGATTGATAGTTAGAGATGAACTATTAGGTAGTTCCGCAGTGCTTCGAGTTTGGGATTGAGCCTTCGGCGCGAGTCACACTCCCGCCCGTTCGCCGGTTTCTCGGGACACCAGCCGCGACCACAGCGCTCGCCTGCCGCTGCGTGGAACCAGATCCAGCCAGGAGGATTCACGGACCCGAATGCTGCGAGCTTTCACCCATACAGGCCGTCGATACAACCTCGGAAGAATGACGAACCACGAAGTTGTTCGGGCACTCTGGCTGGGCACACTCATCGGGATCGTTGCCGGGGTCGGCGCCATCCTCTTCACCGAATCGATTGCTTTCGCGGGCGACCAGATGCTCGGAAGGCTCGCCGGCTTCTATCCGCCCAATCCGATTGGTGAAGGGTCGCCCGACTATTCCGGGCCCACGCGCCGGTGGGCGCTCCCGCTGGTCCTTGGGCTCGGTGGGTTCCTCTCCGGCCTTCTGGTCTTCACCTTCGCTCCCGAAGCTGAAGGTCACGGGACCGATGCTGCGATCGATGCGTTTCACAACAAGGGTGGCCGTGCTCGCTGGCAGGTAATCCCGGTTAAGCTCGTTGCTTCCGCGCTGACCATTGGCTCCGGCGGCGCCGCCGGACGCGAAGGCCCAACGGCCCAGATCGGAGGTACGTTCGGTTCTGTCCTCGCCGACAAACTGGGGCTCGACGCGGCCCAACGGCGGCGGGCGCTGGCTGCCGGCATGGGCGCCGGCATCGGTGCCATTTTCCGCGCACCGCTGGGTGGCGCGATGATGGCCGCCGAGGTCCTCTACGTCCATGACTTCGAGTCCGACGTCATCCTTCTCGGGCTCATCTCGTCGATCGTCAGTTACTCAATCTTCGGCTCGTACTTCAGCTTCGAACCGATGTTCGGAAACACGGCCGGATTCACGTTCTCGCACGTCTCCGAAATCCCGTACTACTGCGTCGTCGGAGCGGTCTGCGGACTCATGGGCCTGCTCTACGTGAAGTCGTTCTATGGCACGACTGCTCTTTTCCACAAGCTGCCACTCCCGCGCATCTTCAAACCGATGGTCGGCGGCATCGCCGCGGGTATCATCGGTTTCGCAGCTCCCGAAGCCATCCACGTCAGATCGGAAGAGCGTCGTGTAGGGAAAGAGTGTAGATCTCGGTGGTCGC
>CALMIW010000481.1 GCA_937864275.1 uncultured Dehalococcoidia bacterium | reverse complement strand
TTCTTCACGATGGTGCAGTACCAGCAGCGGCAGATCGCCAAGAACCTTCAGCGCCAGGGAGCGTTCATCCCTGGCATCCGGCCGGGCGCCCCCACCGAGGCCTATCTGCAGCGCGTTGTCACCCGGATCACCTGGGCCGGCGCCTTCTTCCTCGGGTTCGTCGCCATCCTCCCGTTCTTCATCGGCCTCCTGACCGATGTTCGAGCGCTCACCGTTTCCACCACCGGCTTCCTCATCGTGGTCGCCGTGGTGCTCGACACCATGAAGCAACTGGAAGCCCAGCTTCTGATGCGTAACTACGAAGGGTTCATTCGCTAACCGTGTACATCGTTCTGCTTGGCCCTCCCGGCGCCGGAAAAGGCACTCAGGCGCAGCGCATCGCCGCTGCCACCAAACTCGTCCATATCTCGACGGGCGACATGTTCCGCGAGAACGTGAAGAACGAGACGCCCCTCGGCAAGCTCGCGAACGAGTACATGTCCAAGGGCGAACTCGTCCCCGACGAAGTGACCATCAAGATGCTGCTCGAGCGCATCTCGCGCGATGACGCCAGGGCCGGAGTTATGTTCGATGGTTTTTTTTGTTTTTTTTTTTTTTTTGTGGCGCTCGATGCCGCGCTCGAGGGCAACGGCGCGAAGGTGGACCACGCCCTGCTCATCTCGGTCCGCGATGAAGAGCTGATGAGCCGTCTCGGCGGCCGCTGGATCTGCCGCGGCTGCGGCAGGCTCTATCACGAGAAGAACGACCCGCCGAAGAAGCAGGGTGTCTGCGACGCCTGCGGCGGCGAGCTCTACCAGCGCGAGGAC
Organism: uncultured Dehalococcoidia bacterium; assembly: GCA_937864275.1. Lineage (GTDB taxonomy): Bacteria > Chloroflexota > Dehalococcoidia > Tepidiformales > Tepidiformaceae > Amarobacter. The sequence goes on along the minus strand of CALMIW010000481.1, from coordinate 6,445 downwards.
GACCGCCCCGAGGTGGTCGCATCGCGCCTCGAGAAGCAGAAGCCCCCGGCGGCGCTCATTGAGCACTACCGCAAGGCCGGCTCGCTCAAGGAGATCAACGGCGAGCAGTCGTTGGACGCCGTTACCGCGGCGTTGCTGGAGGCCATCCGCTAGGTATGGTCATCAAGCTGAAGTCGGACGACGAGATTCTCATCATGCGCGAGGCTGGCCGCATCGTGGCGAACACGCTTGCCCAGCTGCGCGAGATGATCAAGCCCGGCCTCAACGTGTTGGAGATCGAGAAGTTCGTCCGCGAGGAGTACAAGCGCGTCGGAGCGAAGGAAACGTTCCTGAATTACGCGCCTGGGGGCAAAGTGCCCTATCCTTCAAATATCTGTGTCAGCATCAACGATGAGTTGGTGCACGGCATCCCGAAAAACCGCACCCTCCAGGAAGGCGACATCGTCAGCCTGGACCTGGGCGCGACGTACAACGGCTATGTCGGCGATTCGGCGATTACCGTGCCGGTAGGCAAGGTAAACCCGATCGCCGAGAAACTCATCGAGGTGACGGAGGCCGCCCTCTGGGCAGGCATCAGGGCCGCGAGGCCCGGTGTGCACCTCAATGATGTCCGTGGGGCGATCGAGGACACCATTCGCAAGAGTGGCTTTTCGATCGTCAAAGGCTACGGAGGACATGGCGTGGGGCGCGACATGCATGAAGAGCCCCATGTCGAGAACTTCCGTCAGCGGTTCAAGGGGCCAAAGCTCCAGCCCGGGCTCGTCCTGGCGCTGGAACCGATGGTCAACGCTGGCGGGCCAGATGTGGCTGAAGGACCGGACGGCTGGACTGTAAGCACGAAGGACGGTAGCTTATGCTGTCATTTCGAGCATACCATAGCCATTCGGGCGGGAGGTGAGGCTGAAGTCCTCACGCTCCCGTAATTCCATCTCTGCGAAAACGAGGGTGCATGGCCAAGAAGGAAGCGATTGAAGTGGAAGGCAAAGTGACCGAGCCGCTGCCGAACAATATGTTCAAGGTAGAGCTCGACAATGGTCACGAGGTCCTCGCCCATATCGGCGCGGACATCCGAATCCAGTTCGTCAAACTCCTTCCTGGGGACCGCGTCCTGGTTGAGCTCTCGCCCTACGACCTTTCCCGCGGGCGGATCACCTACCGATTCAAGTAGGCCGGCCCTGCCGCCATCAAAGGACAACGATGAAAGTTCGAGCATCCGTCAAGCCACGTTGCGACAAGTGCAAGGTTATCCGCCGGCACGGTCGCGTCATGGTGATCTGCGAAAATCCGAAGCACAAGCAGCGGCAGGGGTAAGGCTATGGCACGTATCTCCGGCGTCGACATTCCCAACGACAAGCGCATCGAAGTCGCGCTGACGTACATCTACGGCATCGGGCCCACGCGCGCGAAGGCGATCCTCTCGGATACCGGCGTCACCGCCGATACCCGCGCCCGCGAGCTCACCGATGACGATGTGCTCAAGATTCGCGAGTTCATCGACAAGCACTACATCGTTGAAGGCGACCTGCGCCGCGAAGTTCGCCAGAACATCGCCCGCCTTGTCGAAATCAACTGCTACCGCGGCCAGCGCCATCGCCGGAACCTCCCGGTGCACGGGCAGCGGACGCGAACAAACGCACGCCAGAAGCGCGGCGCCCGCAAGACGGTGGCCGGCAAGAAGCGCGCAGGAAAGAAGTAGGAGAGGGACCCACCAATGGCAGATGCAAAACGTGGAGCCGCCGACAAGACGCGCCGCCTGAAGCGGCGCGAACGGAAGTCCATCCCTCGCGGGCGGGCCTACATCAAGAGCACCTTCAACAACACGCTCGTCACCCTTACGGACCCGAACGGGAACGTGATTGCCTGGGCAAGCTCCGGCGGTTCGGGCTTCAAGGGCTCCCGCAAGGGCACCCCCTTCGCGGCTCAGCTCGCGGGCGAAAACGCCGCCCGCCGCGGCATGGAACACGGCCTCCAATCGGTCGAAGTCTATGTTCGCGGTGCCGGCAGCGGACGCGAAGCAGCGATCCGGTCGCTGCAGGCGAGTGGCCTCACCGTCACCGCCATCCGCGACGTTACCCCCATCCCCCACAACGGTTGCCGCGCTCCCAAGCGGCGCCGGGTATAGGAGCTTCTCAGCCAATGGCACGTTATACCGGCCCTGTCTGCCGCCTCTGCCGCCGTCACGGCGATAAGCTCTACCTCAAGGGCGACCGCTGCTTCACGCCCAAGTGCAGCTTCGATCGCCGCCCGAACCCTCCCGGACCGCGCCCGGCGCGCCGGCGCAAGATCTCGGACCGTGGCCTTCAGCTGCGCGAGAAGCAGCGCGCCCGCGTTGCCTACGGGGTGCTCGAGAAGCAGTTCGTGCGCTACTACAAGGAAGCCATCCGGGGTACGGGCGTCTCGGGCGAGAACCTGGTTCGCCTGCTCGAAACCCGCCTCGACAACATCATCTATCGCGTCGGCTTCGCCGATTCGCGGAACCAGGCGCGCCAGCTCGTCCGCCATGGCCTCATCGCCGTAAACGGCCGCAAGCTCGATGTGCCTTCGGCCCACCTGAAGGAGGGCGACACCATCTCCTTCACGCCCCGCGGCATCCGCAGCGAGTACTACAAGATCGTCCAGGAGACGATGAAGTCCAAGAACCCGCCCTCGTGGCTCACCCTCGATGTGGCCAACCTCTCGGGCCGTGTCTCCGGGCCGCCAACCGTCGCCCACGGCGAAACGCACCAGTTCAACGAGAACGTCATCATCGAGTACTACTCGCGCTAACCCCGCGCCCAGTACCTGCGAGAGTAGAGGACTACAAGGACAATGATGGATTCCCTCGAGTTGATCGGCCAGGCGACAGAAAGCGTCGTCCCGCAGCTCACCGTCGATGAAGAGACGGAGAAGTTCGCCCGTCTCATCGCCGAGCCCCTAGATTCGGGCTACGGCATCACCCTTGGCAACGCCCTGCGCCGCGTCCTTCTGAGCTCGCTCGAGGGCGCCGCCATCACGTCCGTCCGCATCGAACAGGTGCAGCATGAGTTCTCGACCATCGCCGGCCTCCAGGAGGACACCACCGAGTTCCTCCTGAACGCCAAGGAGATCCGCATCCGCGCCCTCAGCAACCGCTCGGGGACGCTCGCACTCGATATCGAAGGCCCGTGCGAAGTCACCGCCGGCGACCTCCAGGTGCCCGCCGATTTCGAGATCGTGAACCCGGAACTTCACCTCGCCACGATCGACGTGCCGAAGGCGCGCCTCAATGTCGAGTTCCATGCCGAGCTCGGCAAGGGCTACGTCCCCGCTGGCTCGGTCGAAGGTCTGCCCATCGGCGTCATCCCGGTGGACGCAATCTTCACGCCCGTCCGGAAGGTGAACTACCGCGTCGAGAAGACGCGCGTCGGCCAGTCCACGAACTACGACCGCCTGGTCCTCGAAGTCTGGACCGACGGCACCATCAGCCCGGTGGACGCCGTTGGCCAGAGCGCCGACATCCTGATGGACCAGTTCGCGCTCTTCAGCCAGATGGGCCGCCCGGATGTGCCGGTGCACTACGGCAGCCCGGTCTCCGTCGGCGCGCCCTCGGTCGGCGGGCTGCTCATGGCCCCGGACCGTTACAACACGCCCATCGAGGACCTCGCCCTCTCCGTCCGCGCCTACAACTGCCTCAAGCGCAGCGGCCTGATGACGGTGGGCCAGGTGCTCGAGAAGACCGAGGACGAACTGCTCGCCCTCCGCAACTTCGGCCGCAAGTCCTACGACGAGCTCCGCGATCGCCTGATCGAGCTCGGCTACGTGGATGGCACGGCCGAAGGCCTCGTCCCGATCGTCGATTCGCCCGCGGCGAAGGCTCCGGCCGCCCGCCCCGGCACGCCGATGGGGCGTGCTGCTGCTCGCCCTGCTGGCCGTTCCAGCTCGGTGATCATGGACGAGGACGAGGAAGAAGAGAACCTGAGCGCCCTCGGCAAGGCGTTGAAGGAAGCACTCCTGAAAGACGGGAGCGCCGAAGATCTCATCGGCGCCGACGACGAGGACTAACCCATGCGACACCGCGTAGCCGGCCGTCACCTCGGCCGCGACACAGCCCACCGCCTCTCGCTCTACCGCAACCTGGTCACCGACCTGTTGAAGTACGAGCGCATCACCACCACGGAAGCCAAGGCGAAGGAGATTCGCCCCATGGCCGAGCGCATCATCACGCTCGGGCGCCGGGGCGACCTTCATGCCCGCCGCCAGGCGATGAAGTTCGTCTTCGATCCGCGCGTTGTGAAGAAGGTCTTCGACGACATCGGGCCGCGCATGGCCAGCCGCCCGGGTGGCTACCTGCGCATCACCGGCATGGAGCCCCGCAAGGGCGACGGTGCCAAAATGGCCACCATCGAACTCGTCGACTTTGTCGATGCCGCACCGACTCCGCGCCCGCAGCGCGTGACTGCCGCTCCGACGGCCCCTGCCCGCCCAACGGCCGGCGCGGCCGCCGCCGCTGCGGTCGCCGCTGAGATCGAGGCCGAGACCGCCGAGGCTGAAGCCGAAGCCACCGAAGCAGTAGCGGAAGTGGAAGAAGCTGCCGAGGCTGTTGTCGAGGAAGCCGCCGAAGAAGCCACCGAGGACGCCGAAGGCAAGTCGGAGGCATAGCCCTACGTGTCCGCGACTCGATTCGCGGCCACGGTCAGTTACGACGGGACGGGGTTCGCCGGGTCGCAGATCCAGCCGAACGCACGGACCGTCCAGCAAGAGCTGGAAACCGCGGCGGGGGTGCTCTTCGGGAGCCCCACCCGCGTTGAGTTGGCTGGACGCACGGATTCCGGTGTCCACGCCATCGGCCAGGTAGCCGCCTTTCGTGCCGAGACCCGGCACCAGGCGGAAACCGTCAGGAAGGCGCTCAACGCCAACCTGCCGGAGGATGTATCGGTCCGCGCAGTGCGCGAAGTGCCCGAGGGTTTCGACCCGCGGCGCTGGGCGCGCAAACGCTGGTACCGCTACACCATCGCCAATGGCGAAGCGCGCGAACCGCTCACGCGCCGCACCGCCTGGTTCGTCGAGGGCAACCTCGATACCCGGGCAATGCAGGCCGCGGCGCAAGCGCTGGCCGGGAAGAAGGACTTCAGTGCCTTCTCCGGGCCGCTCGAACCGGAACGCACCCCGGTGCGCACCGTGTTCACCGCGGGATGGAGCTGCGAAGGCAGCACCCTCCTGTTCGATATCGAGGCAGACGCGTTCCTGCCCCAGATGGTCCGCCGGATAACCGGCAGCCTCATCCGGGTCGGGCGCGGCGCCGCAACAGTGGAGGAAATCGTCCGCCTGCTCGAACAGGCAGAACCAGGATCGATGGCGTACGTCGCCCCGGCCCATGGCCTCTGCCTCCAGCGCGTGTGGTACGACGAGGGATATACGGTATGAACACGACAGTGCGTATGAAGCAGTCCGAGGTCTACAAGGATTGGCATGTGATCGATGCGGCCGGCCGGCCGCTCGGCCGCGTCGCCACCGAGGTCGCGGCACTCCTGAAAGGCAAGCACAAGCCCACCTACGAACGCCACCTCGATGACGGCGACTTCGTGATCGTGGTCAACGCCTCTCAGGTCCGCGTGACCGGGAACAAGGCCGACCAGATCACGTACTACCGCCACTCGGGCTTTCCCGGCGGGCTGAAGTCGCGTTCGTACAGCGAGCAGATGGCGAAGTTCCCGGAACGCGTCCTCGAACAGGCGATCTGGGGCATGCTGCCCAAGGGCCCGCTCGGCAAGCAGATGTTCCGGCACCTGAAGGTCTACAAGGGCCTGAACCACCCGCACCAGTCGCAGCTGGCGCATACGAAGAACGCCCAGGAGGCGCGCAAGGCCGCCCAGGCCGAGCTCGCCACTGCCGTCCCGAAGGTGAAGCGGCTCCGCCCGCTCTCCGTGCCGCAGGAACAGCATCTTGTTGCCGAGGCCGCGAAGCCGACCGCCGCGAGTGCCGCCCGGGCTGCCAAGGCCCGTGTCCGCGGCACCGCCGTCGCCGAGGCCGCCGAGGCTGCTGCGCCCGTCGCCGCGGCTGTCGAAGCCGAAGCTCCGAAGCGCGCGCCGCGCCGCAAGGCCGCCGAAGCTGTCGCACCCGAGGCAACCGAAGCCCCGAAGCGCGCTCCGCGCCGCAAGGCCGCTGAGCCAGCGGTCGAAGAATCCACCCCGGCAGTCGAAGCCGCCGCACCGTCCGAAGGGACCGAGGAGTAACCCATGGCTGACCAGTACTTCTATGGCACCGGCCGCCGCAAGACCGCCGTCGCACGTGTCCGTCTCTACCCGGGCAACGGCGCGGTCGTCGTCAACGGCAAGCCGCTCGAGGAAGTGTTCTCGCGCGACTCCCATCGCGCCGAGATTCTCCGGTGTCGCGACAATTCCCGTACCGAAGTGCTGCTGCCAAACGCGATTGACGATCACTCGGGCGGTGAGCGGATGGTTGTGGCGCGTCAACCACTGCGCGAAGG
>CALMIW010000480.1 GCA_937864275.1 uncultured Dehalococcoidia bacterium | reverse complement strand
ACGGCTTCGCCTTCTTCGGGTCTGGGTCGGGGGGCGTGCCCGTCTTCGCGCTCAGGGCAATGCGCGTGCCATCCGGCGACCAGACCGGGACCCCGGCGCCGAGCGGCAGCTTTGTCAGCAGCCGGGATTCGCCGCCGGCCGCCGGCATCAGCGCCAGTTGAGGCTTGTCTTCGCCCCGCTCCGAGACGAACGCCAGCATGGAGCCGTCTGGGGACCAGCGCGGCGAGGTGTCGCGCTTTGCCCCGGCGGTGAACTGGCGCGGTTCTCCCCCCGCAGTGTCGGCTACCCAAATCGCGGACTTATAGCCGTCGGTCTCGCGGTCCATCTGCGTCACCACGAAGGCCACGCGGCTGCCATCGGGCGAGATGTCGGCTTCGCCAATCCAGCGGACGGCGTAGAGGTCGTCGGGGGTCATCGCGCGCACAGGCTCGCTCCGGGCTCTGGGTGCCGAGCATTGTGGCGGAACGGCCGCCGGAGGGACAGCGCGGGCCGGGGGCGCCAGGGCAGCTCCCCGAGGCCCCGGGCCCTACCCCATCGCCAGTGCCAGGTTCACCATGGCGCGGACGCTGTAGCCGCTCGCGCCTTTGCTCACCCACCCTTTGTCGCTCGACATGATGTCGACTCCGGCGATGTCCATATGGACCCACGGGGTGTCGCCGACGAACGGTTCCAGGAACTTGGCGCCGACGATCGTCCCCGCGCCCCGGGTAGCGGTGTTCTTGCAGTCGGCGACGTCGCTCTTGATGAACTCGTCGTACTCCTTCCACATCGGCAGCCGCCAGGTCTTCTCTCCCGCTGCCGCTGCCGCCGATTCGAGCTTCGCGCAGAACGCGTCGTTGTTCGTCATCAAGCCGTAGGCGACATCGCCTAGCGCCGTGGTGACCGCGCCGGTGAGGGTTGCGACGTCCACGATGGTCGCCGCGCCGAGTTCCTTCGCCCAGCAGAGGCCGTCGGCCAGGACGAGCCGGCCCTCGGCGTCGGTGTTGATGACTTCGATGGTGCGGCCGTTCATGGCGCTGACGACATCGCCGGGCTTGGTGGCGTTGCCTCCGGGCATGTTCTCGGTGCATGGCGCGATGGCGACGACGTTGATCTTCGGCTTCAGCGCGGCAATCGCGCCCATCGCGGCGATGACCGAGGCGGCCCCGGTCATGTCGGCCTTCATCGCCTCCATGTTCGCCGCCGGCTTGATGCTGATGCCGCCCGTATCGAAGGTGATGCCCTTGCCGACGAGTGCGAGGTCGTAGCCCTTGCCCTTCCCGCCCTTGTAGGCGAGGCGGATCATCTTCGGCGGCTGGGCGCTTCCTTTCGCGACGGAGAGGAAGGAGCCCATGCCCTTCTTCTCCATCTCTGCCCGCTCCAGCACCTCGATCTCAAGCTTGTACTTCTTCGCGACTTCCGCCGCCTTCGCCGCGAGGTCGGTAGGGGTCAGGTGGTTCGAGGGTTCGTTTGCCAGGTCGCGCGCGAGGTTCGTCGCCTCCGCGAGGGTGACGCCCCGGGCCGCCGCCGCTTTCATCGCCTTGGCAGTCGCCGGGTCGTGTTCGATGAGTGTGACGGTGGCGAGTTCGGCGCGTTCGTCCTCGGCCTTCTTGTGCTTCAGGAACCGGTAGTTGCCCAGGAGTGCCCCCTCGGCGACGGCCTGTGCGCAGGCTTCCGGATCCAGCCCGCCGATGCCCGCTCCGTGGGCGATCGTGGCCAGCGACTTGATGCCCGGTTTGCGCAGCGCCCGCACGAGGTTCGCCGAGAGATTGCGGACGGCATCGATGTCGAAGGCGCTCGATTTGCCCAGGCCCGCGACGACGACGCGTGGCGACGGGATCTTCCCGAAGGTGTGGATCGTCGTGATTTCGCCGGACTTTCCACGGATGTCGCCCTGGGCGATGAGCTTCGAGATCGCGCCGTCGAGCGCCTTGTCGACCGCGCCGGTCGCACCGCCGGGGGCGGTCACGCCTTCGAACAGGTTCACGATGATGGCGTCGGCTGCGGATTTGGTGATGTCGCCGGTTGTTACTTCGAAGTCCACGCGGGTTCCTCCGGGAAGGTTCGTCGTTTGAGAGAGCCCGCAAAGTTTAGGGGGCTTGCGGAACGGCGGGCAAAGGGATCGCCCGCGACGACTGCGTTACTCTGGAAAGATGGCGGCTTTCTCCAACCGGCAGACGAGCCCGGCGCGCCGGATCTGGGAACTCTCCGGCCGGCTTGGCCTGCACGAAGTCGTCGTCGTCGTCGTCTCGTTCCTCATCTACTTTGTCATCCGCGGGGCGGTCGTCGACCGCGCCGGCGAGGCGATGGTCCGCGGCATCCGGCTCATCGAGCTCGAGCAGCGCTGGCACCTGTATTACGAGCTCGAGATGCAGTCCTGGATCCTGGACCAGTACTGGCTGATCAAGGGCATGAACTGGGTGTACTTCTGGGGCCACATGCCGCTCGTCATCGTCGTCGCCGTCTGGCTCTATGTTTGGCACCGGAAGGCCTACTTCGTCACGCGCAACGCGTTCCTTGCTTCTGGCGCGATCGGGCTCGTCCTCTATTGGCTGTTCCCCGTGGCGCCCCCGCGGCTCATCCCGTTCGCCGGCTTCATCGACACGATGGCTGCCTTCGACCGCGTCGGTTACAACGCCCAGGAGGCGAAGGCCTTCGTGAACCCTTTCGCGGCAGTGCCCAGTCTCCACTTCGGCTGGTCGCTCTTGCTCGGGGTGATCATCGGCTGGGTCTCGCGCCACCCGATCAGTTACGCCTTCGCCATCGCCTGGCCGACGGCGATGTTCTTCTCCGTGGTGATGACCGGGAACCACTTCATCCTCGATGCGGTGGCTGGCGCGATTGTCTGCGCAGCGGGACTCGGCATCGCGCTGGCGCTGGCCAGGTACCTCGGGTGGCCCAACCTCGAGCCCGCCACCGAACCCCCAAACTGAACCGCCGGGTTCGCCGTCAAAGAGAAATTGCTAGCCCCAGTGATCGATACGGCCTATACTCCGCCTCGGTGGCATACGGAGGAGTCCGAATGCAAACGGCGACCTACCGCGCGGAGCTGTCTGCGCGTCTGCGGCAGGTGACCGACGATATCGCCTGGGTTGTGCGGGGCACGATCGAAGACCAGGCCCACTACAAACCGGCCGACTACGAATGGTCGATGCACGAGCACCTCTCGCACCTGCGCGACATGGAGCAAGAGGTCTACCTCCCGCTGCTTCGCTGGGCGACCGTGCCGGAAATGCTCGACCCGCTCGATTACAGCCGCCGCGAATGGCACAGCGGCCGCTACAAGCCCATGGAACCGATTTCCAGCATCGTGGCCGACATCCAGCGGATCCGCGATGAAGAGCTCGCGATCTTCCGCGACATGAACGATGCGACCTGGATGAAGTACCGGAACGACACCCGCTGGGGCCCGCTCACGTGCCAGTGGATTGCCGAGTTGATGTACCGCCACGCTCTCGACCACATGCAGGGCATGATGGCGTTGAAGCAGGACCTCAACCTTGCCACACTTCAGCCACCGCCTATCGTTGTTGGCGGATACATCGGCGGAAGGACCTAGAATCGCCCATGCGGCTTCGCAGCATCATCTCCATCCCGGCCTCCGGCGCGGGACTTTCCGAGGCGCTCGAGTCGCAGGCCGATGCCGTCCTCCTCACGCTCGCCGATGACAACCTGCCCGTGGACGACCTCCGCTGGGCGGCCGTCGCTGCCACCGAGAAGGCGGCCCAGGCCGGCAAGGCAGTCCTCATCGCCGTCAACCACCCGCGGACGAAGATGCTGCGGGGCGACATCGAAGCGATCCTCAACCCCGAGGTAAAGGGCCTCGTCCTCCACCATGCGATCGAACCCCAGGACGTCCGCGATACTGCGGTGCTCCTCCGCGAGTTCGAACTGCAGCGCGGCATCGAGCCCGGCGACACCGAGATCTTCCCGATGGTCGATACCGCGCGCGGCCTGCTGCGCTGCGGCGATGTAGCCTCGGCCGCGCCGCGCGTCGGGGGCATCGTGTTCCACTCGCGCAACTACGCCCACGACATCGGCGCACGTGACGAACAGAAGGGCGATCGCCTCGCCTACGCCCGCGGCCAGGTGGTCGCGAATGCCCGCGCCATCGGCGGCCTGCCGCTGATCGTGGCCGACGGGCTGGAGGCGCAGTACCTCGCGCAGTACGGTTTCGCCGGGGTCATCATCCGCGAGCTTCGCAACGTCCCGGCGGCGAATGCCGCCTTCACGCCCTACGACGAGATCCGGAACCAGCACCAGCAGGCACTCGAACGGTTCGAGCAGGCGCGAATCGAAGGCTCATGGGTTGCGCGCCACGGCGACCGGATCGTCGATTCGGCGGCCGCCCGTCGGTCGCGCCGGCTGGTCGAGTAACGCCAACCGCCCGCGCCCGCCGGGGAAGGAAGGCTGGAATGCAAGCCCGTCCGGCGCCATGGCGATTCTCCTTCGCGCTCCTTCCGCTGTGTTTCGCGGTGGCCGTCGTCGCCTTTGCCGCCGCCTGTTCAAACGGAGACGGTGCTGAAAAGACGCCGACGCCGCCGTCGGCGACCAGCACCGGCACGGCCGTGGCCACGCCGTCGCCCTCGCCTCCAACCGCTTCCCCGGCGGCCACAAGCACTCCCCGGCCTACGGCGACACCGTCACCGACGCCGACGAAGGCGCCCCCTTCGCCCACGCCAACCCCGACCACGGCGCCGGTCGGCGTCCTCTTCGAGCACGGCGACCGTGCCTCGAACAAGGTCGCGCTCACGTTCGACATGGGTGGCCGCGTCGAACCGGCGCTCGACATCATGAACTGGATGATCGCGAACGGCGTCCCGGCCACCATCTTCATGACCGGCGCGATGGCGGAGAACCCGAATACCGACGCCGGCCGCGACGTGCTCCGCCTCGTCGAGGCCAACCCCGCCCTGTTCGTCCTGGGAAACCACAGCTACTCGCACCCGGATTTCCGCGACCTTACCCCGGCGGCCATGTCCCAGGAGTTGCTCCGGACCGAGACCGCCATCTCCGCGTTGGTCTCGCTCTCCCCTCGCCCGTGGTTCCGGCCGCCGTTCGGCGGGGTCAACGCTGCCGTGGTCGCTTCAGTCGCCGCGGCCGGGTATCCCCGGACGATCATGTGGGACGTGGACACCGCGGACTGGAATCTCGAAGCCGACGGCGGGCCGACCGCCGACGAAATCGTCGCGAAGGTAGCGGCAAAGGTGCAGGGCGGCTCGATCGTGCTCATGCACCTCGGTGGCTACAACACGTTCGAGGCCTTGCCGGGTATCCTCGCCGCCCTGGCAGCGAAGGGCCTCCAGCCGGTCACGCTCGCCGCGCTGTTGCCATAGCGGGCAATTGCCCGGGGCAGGCTTAGCCCTTCCCTCGCCAGCGAGAGAACCCCATGCCCGCGGCCGCGCCAACGCCAAGGACTCCCACGATCGCCAGCGCGAGCGCCGCGCCGCCGCGCTCGCCGACCTCCCCGCCGTTGCCCGTGCGAGGCGGCAGCGGCGTGGCGGCGCCAGCCGTCGAGGTTGGACGGGAGTGGGGGATGCCGCGGGCGTCGACGGTGGAACTGGCGTGGCGGTCGGCGGCACGACATCCAGCACCGGGACACCGAATGTACACGGGCCGCTGCCACCCCGGTCGGAGCCGGGCTGGTGCAGATTCGGTATGGAGCAGTTGTCGTCTGGGTCCGGGCCGCTGCCTGTGTCGGGACCTGGAGGCACTGGTGGAGGCGAGGGGTCAGCCACCTCGAGTGTCTGGTCCATCGTCCCGACAGACTCCCCGCCCGAGAACAGCTCCGCGAAGATGGTCCACCGCCCCGGCCGGTCAGCCAAGAACGAGAACGCCACCGGCGAATGCGGGGTGAGGGTCTCCTCGAAGGCCGTCTTCCCTTCCGGATCGGTGACGGTGATACCGACCGCGTCGACCTCGGCCGGCGGGTGGATCACGACACCCACGGTGTCGCCGGCGGTGGCAGGGTTGGACGTCCCGGTCGGCTGCCCGCCGGAGTAGGGATTGATCCCGGGGCTGTACGGCGTCGCCGCCCCGGGGTCGGTGCCTGCCGCTCCCTCTTCTTCGTCGCTCAGCCCGTCGTTGTCATCATCCGGGTCGCAGGCATCCCCCAGGAGATCGCTGTCCGCGTTGGCTTGGTCTGTATTGGCAATGATGCGGCAGTTATCCGGGGCGGAGTCAGGGACGCCGTCGTTGTCGTCGTCGAGGTCGCAAAGGTCGCCCATCCCGTCGCCATCGCTGTCCGCCTGGTCCGGGCTGGCAAATCCGTTTGGGCCGATGTACGCCGGGCAGTTGTCGTTGGAGTTCGAGACGCCGTCCCCGTCTTCATCGCCGTCGCAAAGATCTCCCTTCTCGTCCAGGTCGAGGTCGTCTTGACCGGGGTTGGGGATCTCGTCGCAGTTGTCCCGGACGTCGGTCACGCCGTCACCGTCGGTGTCCGTCGGGTCCTCCCCGTTCGTGAACTGGAATTCGGAGGCGTAGGCTCCGTGGATCGTAGCGACGGCTACCCGGTAGGTGCCGCTCTCGAACAGCTCGCACGGTCCTTCGAAGGCCGCGCCGGGCCATTGGCGGGCCGCGCCGGGATAGCTGGGGCCTATGTCTTCGTTCAGCGTCTCCAGGCCGCCGGCAGGGATCTGGTCCACCGAGCCGTCGGGACAGGTGACCGCAACCGAGGTGACCTTCTCGCCGTATTGGCCCGCGGCGATGATGTCGTGGAGCGCGATGACTCCCTTGTCCGAGGCGGAGAGAGGAGGCAGGACGTTGAAAAGGACTGGCCGGATCTTGAAGGAGGCGTCGAGCGGCTTGACCGTGCTGATACCCCCGCTCGGGAAGCGGTAGCGGTAAACCACCTGGATGAAATAGTCGCCGGGCTTGCCGATGTTGCCGCAGTTGCCGAGGAGTTCCGGCGACGGGAACGTTACGGTGCGGTCCATGCCCCAGGACGTCGCGCCGTCCGCGAACGTGACTTTGCCGGAGCAGGGACCGCTGATGCTGAGCGATTCGGCGGACGCGCTCCAGGTGCCGGCCTCGCCGGAACCGGCGATCTCGATGTTGATTTGTACCGACCCGCCCACGACGAAGTCATCGGAGGTTACCGTTACCTTGACGGGGTTGAGGACGGTGATGTGTGCCTCATGCGGGGGTGAAATCGAACACTTCGCTCCTGAGACCCCTGTGCACAGAAGGTCGCTGGTGCCATCGCCTTTGGCGCGGTGGAAGCTAAGTTCCGCGACGTAGTCGCCAGGCCCGAGGCCGTTGGTCCCGTTGCATTCCGCGTTCACGAAGGGGTACGACCAGGTGGCGTCGGGACCCGTGACCACCCAGTCCTTCCCCCAGTTGTCGTACGCGCCGGCGGGGAAGCTCCGCGTCGCGACGCAGTTGCCCGGTGTTGCGCTGCCGCGGTCGACGTTGATGCTGATCTGGAGTGCCTGTTCAGTGCCCTGGACTTGGCCCCCTTCGGGGCTCTCCAGCCCGGCCATGGCGATGTCGAAGGTGAATGGTTGCCCTGCCTCGACTGCCAGTGGCGTCACGAAGAACCCGGCGGCGTGCACCTCTTCGACGTTTCCCGGTGCGAAGAAAATCGCGGCGATCGCGAGAAGCGCGAGCATGCCGCGAACCGCAACCCCAGGCACGGAGCGCACGAACGTGTCTTCGGACGTTCCTCGCATGGCGCTCCCCCTGGGCGGTCGGTACCGCAGCGACTGCGCGGCACAATACGCAGCCAATCATCAATCCGCAATGTCAGGCATTGCTCGTTGTGTGAGTATGACCGGGAGCGTGGAGGCAGCGGCGAGCCAACGTCGGGGCGCAAGGTGCGGGGAAGGTTTTCCCGGCCGGTCGGATAGCCCGCCGCCCTCGCCGCCGACGTCAGGACACCGAGCGAGCGACACCCTGGGGTCGCGTAGCCATACGGGCGACCGGAGCGCCGGGAACCCGGCGAAACCTAGCTCGGGCTCACCGTGTGGCGGCTCCAGAGCTTCAGGGTCTCGCGCACCTTGTCGACGGTCGCGTTGTCGATCGTCGCGTCGCTGAACACGCAGTCGTTCAGGTGCTTTTCGAGGACCAGGAGGCTGGCGCTTTCGAGCCCGGAACGGACGGCCAGGAGCTGTGTCAGCACGTCCTCGCAGCAGCGTCCGTCTTCGAGCATATTGCGCAGGCCGCGGACCTGGCCCTCGATCCGCGCCAGCCTGTCGAGCAGCTTCTTTGTCTCTTCTGGTGTTTGCATGGGGGCCTCCAACTGTTGACAAGTATACCCCCGAGGGGTATCTTGTGGCTACATCTCAATGAGGCCCGGTTCTGAAGGGCCTCGAAAAGGGAAACACAACCGATGCGACCTGGGATGCCGATGTCCTGAAGGCAGACCTGCCCGTCCTCGTCGACTTCTGGGCGCCGTGGTGCGGGCCGTGCCGCATGGTCGCCCCGATCGTCCAGGAGCTCAGCGAGGAGTACTCCGGCAAGGTGAACTTCTTCAAGATGAACACCGATGAGAACCCCACGGTGCCGAGCAAATTCGGTATCCGCAGCATCCCGTCCCTGCTCATCTTCAAGGGCGGCGAGCTCAAGGGCACGGTCGTGGGCTTCCGCCCGAAGAGCGACCTCAAGAAGCGCATCGACGAGGCCCTCGTCTAGGCTTCGCACGCGAGCTGAACACGAAAGGCCGGGGACTCCCCGGCCTTTTGGATCTCCGCCACAGGAAATGGAGGGGTCCAGGTGGACTCGTACGACATCGCAATCATCGGCGGCGGCGGCGCCGGGCTGACCGCGGCCGTCTACGCCGCCCGGGCCATGCGCTCCACCATCGTCTTCGAAGGGAACGTCACCGGCGGCCAAATCGCCACCACCGACACGGTGGAGAACTTCCCCGGTTTCCCGGATGGCATCAACGGCTTCGACCTGGCGCAGAACATCCTCAAGCAGGCTGAAAAGTTCGGCGCGCAGGTGGAGTACGCGCGCGTCGAGAAGCTCGAGCGTGCAGCCGACGGCACCTTCGTGGTCGCCACCGAATCGGCGCAGTACGGCGCACGGTCGGTGATCGTGGCGGCGGGCGCCGACTACAACAAGCTTGGGGTGCCGGGTGAGGACGCGTTCATCGGCCGCGGCGTGAGCTACTGCGCCACCTGCGACGCGGCCTTCTTCTCCGGGCAAGACGTGGTCGTGGTCGGCGGTGGCGACGCGGCGATCGACGAAGCGTTGTTCACCACGCGCTACGCAAAGAGCGTAACGATCGTCCATCGGCGCGACACGCTCCGGGCGAGCGCGATCCTCCAGGAACGAGCCCGCGCCAACGACAAGATCCGATTCACCTGGGACACGGTGGTGGAGCGCATTGAGGGCGAGGGTGGCGTGAAGCAGGTGGTGCTGAGGAACGTGAAGACCGGCGAGACCACCGTCTTCCCGGCAGCGGCGGTCTTCATCTTCATCGGGCAGGTGCCGAACAGCCACCTGTTGAAAGGTCTGGTCGATCTCGATGCCGGCGGCCACGCAATCGTCGACCTCCAGATGGCGACTGCCGTCCCCGGCCTGTTCGTCGCGGGCGACGTCCGCACGAAGGCCGCGCGCCAGCTCATCAGCGCGGCGGGCGATGGCGCGACGGCAGCGATCTCAGCCGAACACTACCTCGCCTCGCTCGCGTAGTCCTTCCCCAGCCCGGTTGGTTCGCGGATCAGCAGGAAGCACCCGGTCGCCGCGCCAAGCAGGATCACGCCTACCACCACGTACACGGCTTCGATCCCGGCCAGTCCGGTGACTAATCCTCCCCCGAGCGGACCGAGCATCAGCGCAAGCGACTGCATGCTGGCCGAGACGCCGAAGGTGCTGCCCTGCTTGCCCTCCGGGGCGCTCGCCGCGATGAGGGCACTCGTCCCCGGCACCATCGCGCCCTGGAAGATGCCGACGGCCCCGAGGGCCAGGGCGAATGACACCACCCCGCCCGTGAGCGCGACGGCGGGATAGAGGGCGCCGGTGCCGAATGCCGCCAGCCCCACGATGTTGCGGTAGCCGAAACGCTGCCCGAGCGGCGCCACCGCCAGTGCGCCGATCGTGCTCGTGAGGCCGATGACCCCGAAAACGAGTCCTGTGGCCGCTTCCTCCTTGAGGTCGGCGTGCCAGCCCGGCACATCGATGATGACGTGGTCGTTCTCGCCAAACTTGTCGATGCTGATCGGCATCACCGGGCGGACGAAGGTGGTGCTCAGCCACAGGCAGAAGAGCAGCAGCATCACGAAGACGACCTGGCGTTCCGAAACGACGACCCGGATGTTCTCGATCAGGCTGCCGCCCTTCGGCCGGCCGTGGGGGAGAGCGTCCCCGGCTTCTTCGATCGGGTCCTCGCGGACAAAGAGGTAGACCAGGAATGCGGCTATGAGGTAGAGGACCGCGCAGAAGATGAACGACTCGCGGATGCCGAGGCTTGCCGCGACGATCCCGCCCGCCACCGGGCCGAGGGTGTTCGCGAAGAACTGGCCGGTCTGGAGCAGCCCCAGAGCGTAGCCGACCTTCTCCCTCGGGGTGGTGGCGGCGACCAGCGCCGCCGCGGCGCCCATGGTCCCGGCGAACGCACCCATCAAGAACCGCAGGGCGACCAGCTGCCAGACAGCCTGGGCCACGCCCATCACGCCGATCAGGACACCCGCGCCGATAAGTGCGCGCAGGAACATGGGCTTGCGGCCGTAGCGGTCGGCGAGCGACCCCCAGATCGGCGCGGTGAGGGTGAGCGAGAGTCCGGTCGCGCTCGCCGTGAGGCTCGTATAGAACGCGATGTCGGATTCGCCCGAGACGCCGAGCTCTTTGACGTACGTGGGGATGAACGGGAAGACGAAGTTCGCCCCGAGGAGCCCGACGAAGACACCTATCCAGATGAAGGCCAGGTTGCGCTTCCAGAGCGTGTCGGTGCCCGTTCGCGGGGTAGCGGAAGCCATCAGGCGTGATCGCCTTGCTTCGGCGCACCGGTCGCTGGTTTAGCCACGCATGGTCCGATCAGGGGGTGGGAACCATCTTCCCATCCGGCCCCGGTTCGCGCACTGGAAAGGAAAACCCGCCTCAGCCCCGCATCTGGCGGATCTGTTCGGCATGGTCCGTCGAGTGGTTCGCGCCGCGGATGATGAGTTCGCCCACGGTGAGCCGTTCCCCGTCCGGGAGGATGCCGGCCTTCTCCCAGGACTTCATGTCGAGCTGGCGCAGGATCTCCATCGTGGTGAACCGCAGTTGGTCGAAGAGTGCGATTGCCGCTTCGGGACTGCGCCAGAGGTAGTGCAGCCGGCGTTTGAACATCTCCTCATCGAACGGGACGATCAGCGGCTCCTCGGCCGCGAGGATCATCCGGATCCGCGTCGCCCGGATCAGCTCCGCGTCGCTCAGGTGGACGAGGATGTCCCTTACCGACCAGCCCTCCGTGTTCGGCCGGGAGAGCGTCCCCGGGTCGGCCCCGCGGATCGCTTCCCGCACCTCGGCGGCTCCGGCAACGAAGCGCTCGAGGGGCTCGACGACGTGTTCGGGCAGTTTCGCCATGGGCCAGACTCTACAGGATGCGACTTTCACGTTCCCGCCGCCCGCGAGTCCGCCACAGTTAGCACTCTATTTGCTACACTGCTAAGTCGATGGCGACAGGACAACGGGACTACTACGAGGTGCTCGGCGTCGAGCGCTCCGCCGATGCGCAGGAGTTGAAGCGGGCGTATCGGAAGCTCGCGATGGAGTACCACCCGGACCGCAACAGCTCCGAGGACGCGGCAGAGAAGTTCAAGGAGATCAACCAGGCCTACGAGGTCCTCTCCGACGACCAGAAGCGCGCCGCCTACGACCGCTTCGGCCACGCCGGCGTCGATGGCTCGGGCGGCCCTGGCGGCTTCGAGGGCTTCTCCCACTTCGACGGCTTCGGCGACATCTTCGATGCCTTCTTCGGCGGCGGCACGCGCGGCGGTGGCCGCCGGCGTCGCGGGCCCGCGCGCGGAGCCGACCTTCGCTACAACATGCGCCTCACCTTCGAAGAAGCCGTCTTTGGCGTCGAGAAGGAGATCGAGTTCCAGCGCCAGGAGCGGTGCGCCCGCTGTGCCGGGAAGGGCGCCGAACCCGGGACCGAGCTCGCGACCTGCCCCGAGTGCAACGGCGCCGGCGAGATCCGCCGCTCGCAGCAGAGCATTTTTGGGCAATTCGTAAACGTGACTGCCTGTGGCCGTTGCTCCGGCGAAGGCCGGATCGTGCCGAACCCGTGCGAGGAGTGCCGCGGCAGCGGCCGTACACGCCAGGCGCGCAAGATCGCCGTCAAGGTGCCCGCGGGCGTCGACGACGGCGCCCAGATCCGCCTGAGCAACGAAGGCGAGGCGGGCGCACGCGGCGGCGAGCAGGGAAACCTCTACGTCGTCCTTTCCGTCGCCGACCACGAACAGTTCCAGCGGGTTGAAGACCACATCGTCCTCGAGCTCCCGGTGAACGTCGCCCAGGCCGCCCTCGGCGCCGAGGTGACCATCCCGACGCTCGATGGCGACGTGGAACTCGAGATCCCTTCCGGTACCCAGAGCGGCGAGGACTTCGTGCTGCGCGGCAAGGGCGTGCCCCACCTGCGCGGGACCGGCCGCGGCGACATGGTCGTCCGGGTCACGGTGGTCGTCCCCGAGTCCCTCACCGACGAGCAGCGCGCTCTGTTGGAAAAGCTCGCCGAAACGATGGGCACGCCGACGCTGCCGAAACGGAGCAAGGGCTTCTTCGAACGCATCCGCGACGCGATGGCCGGCTGAGGCGACGGTGAGTGACGAACTCGCCCCCGCCGGCGGCGCGCTCTGGTATGAGATCACAGCGCAGACGCCGCCAGCGCTTGTGGAGGAAGTGTCGGCGCTCATGATTGGCGTCGCCCCGGGCGGCATCACCGTGGAGCACCCGATCGATATCCTCGGCCCCGAGATGGGCTTCCGCGTCCGCGGAGGCGAACCGGTCCTCGTGCGCGCCTACCTCCCGAGCTCCGAGCTTGGCGCGGTCTTGATCAGCGACCTGCGCATCGGCATGGAAGCCTATCCGAGCGTCCAACTGACGGCGAAGCCCATCTACGAGCAGGACTGGGCTGTTTCCTGGCGCGAGTTCTTCGGCGTCGTCGAAGCCGGCGGCCGGGTCGTCATCGTCCCCACCTGGGTCGAACACGAGGTGCAGCCCGGCCAGATCGCCATCCGGCTCGACCCCGGCCAGGCGTTTGGCACCGGACACCACGAGACGACGCGCCTCTGCCTCGCCGCCCTGGACGGCCTCGCCCGGCCGGGCATTACGATGCTCGACGTCGGCACGGGCTCGGGTGTGCTCGCCATCGCGGCGGCGAAGCTCGGCGTGCCCCGCGTCGTCGCCATCGACATCGACCCCATCGCCGCCGAAGTCGCCCGGCGCAACTGCGACATGAACGGCATCGGCCCCGAAGTCGAGGTGTCGGCCGGGACGCTCCGGCCAGACCACCCCGGCCGCTACGAATTGGTCGTCTCGAACATCAGCACGCCGGCAAACACCGCACTCGCCGAGACCTTCGGCGTCGTCGTGAAAGCGGGCGGCGACCTCGTGCTTTCCGGCATCCTGACCGTCGACTCGCCGGGGGTGATCGCGGCGATGGAGGCACAGGGGTTCCAACCCGTTTCGACGGCCGAGGAGCGCGACTGGTGCCGGATTCACCTGCGAAAGAACTGAGCCTTCCGCCGATGCCGCGCGCTCAGTCCCATGGACAATCCCCACGCTCGAAACGAGAATCCTGCCCATGCCCTCGAAC
>CALMIW010000479.1 GCA_937864275.1 uncultured Dehalococcoidia bacterium | reverse complement strand
CCATCGAAACGGCAGCGACCACCGTTTCTGGCGACGCGCCCGTCAGCACGAGCATCCACGCGGCGCTCCCCGCGACCGCCACGCGAACGCTCGGCGTTCCCTCGTCCGAGTCGCACATTTCAACGCGGGTGTCCGGGCAGCGGGCCGAGATGAACGACCTGGTGAGCTCGGCGAGAAAGGCCGGCCCGGAAATGACGATGGCGTCCACGGTGTCCTCCGGGGGGACCAGCAGCCTCGCGGGCGCCGGGCCGCATCCCCATACCGGTAAGACCGTCGACCCGCCTGACTCTTACAGCCGCTGCCGGACCCGGTGAACGGGGTGAACTCGGACATTGCCGTCGTTCTCGGATTCGCCTTCGCCGGTGTTCCCTCAGGGCTTACCATCGCCCCCGCATGACGCCTTTCGCCGCCCAGGAGGAACTCGGCAACCGCCTTCGGCCGCGCAAGCCCGGGTTGCTCGATATCGTCGCTCCCCTGCGGCACTTCTCCCTCATCACCTACGCGGTCCCCGTCGAGCGCTTGGCCCCGCACATCCCAACCGGCAGGTTCCAAATCCCCACCTTCGAAATCAACGGCAACCGCCTCGCCCTGCTCAGCGTGGTCCCGTTCATCGACGCCGGCTTCCGGTTCCGCCTCCTGCCGATGATGCGGTTTCATTTCGCCCAGACCAACTACCGCGTCTACGTCATCGACCGCGAGACCGGCCAGCATGTGGTCTGGTTCTTCGGCACCACGCTCGGCGGATGGCAGGTCCGTGTTGCCCGCCTCCTCTGGAAAATCCCGTGGTATCCCGCCCGGTACGCGTGGAAATGCGATTACGACGAGGCGGAGCGCCGCTACTCCACGTTCCAGTACACCGCCCGCTCGGAGTGGGCGCCCGCCCGCGTGGATATTCGCGACACGGGTCGCCCGCCCGGCACCCTGCCCGGCTTCACATCGAAGGAAGCAATGACCCTTATCCTGACCCACCCGGTTGACGGCTACTTCTATCGCCTCGACGGCGCGCTCGGTACGTATTCCGTGTCACACGACCGGATCGAACTCACGGAAGCCGAGCCGAACGACCTGTACTTCGGGCTCCTGGAACGGCTCGGCGTCCTCACGCAGTTCGAGATGCAGCATCCGCACTCCGTCCTCGTCTGCCCCGAAACCACATTCCGCATCCACATGCCCCCGCACCGCCTCGCCTGATCCCCTCATGCCTGCGGTCTGTCCGCCGGTGCTGGTACGTCGCTGCCTCGCTCATGCTCGCTGCCCGCGACCGCGCCCACCCGGACCAGCCTCGCGTCGCACCGGCCGGGCGTGGCCCGCCGCCCCATCCGGAGGTCGGGGACGAAGTCGTGGTATTTGCGTGACGCCCTCTCAGGCTGTCGGTTCCCCGGTCGAAGGTAAAGGAAATCGCTTTGCCCTCATCAGGAGGCCCAATGAGACGCCGCGCAGTCTTCGCTTCTATGCTCGCAACCGTTGCCGGGATCGCCGCCACGTTCCTCGCGATGGGTGCCGTGGGCGCAGCCACGAACTCCACCAGTACCCCCGTTGCGGTCCCCTGCTCATCCACGGGCCAGTCCTGCGACGGGACATTCCGCCAGACGGTCACGACCAATTCGCTCCTCGTACTCGAATTCGAAAGCGCGTGGAACAGCTGCGCCAATTTCTCCGTCTCGTTCTACGTCGATGGCGGCCTCGTGTACTCCTCTCCGGTCCTCGCTCCCTTCGAACGTACCGGGCCGGTCGACGCGGGCCCCGTTTCCTCGGGGAGCCACCAGCTGGAGGTGCGGGCGACGGGCGTCACCGGTGGGTGCGATGACGGGACGCTGCACTCCTGGGGAGGCCGCTTCCTGGTCACCACGGGTGATGCCGTGCCTGCCACCCCGGAACCCACGCCTTCCGACCCGGATCCCGTGCCACCAGCCGAGCCGACGCCGCTTGCCTCGCCATCGTCGCCAGACCAGTGCACGAAGGGCGGGTGGAAGTCGTTCACTGCACCCGCGTTCAAGAACCAGGGTCAGTGCATGAGCTACGTCCGGCGCCTTCCCCCTGCCGCGACGGAGTAGGTCGTCCGCCGGCGCCTTTGTTCCCCGTGCCGCTCGCTCTCCGCTCTGAGAGTCGAGCGAGCGGCGCGTGAGCTTCACGCGTAAGCCACGCCGAAACCAGTCTGGCCGTTACACTCATCCCAATGGCCGCCGTTTCGAGCTCAGAGGTCACCGTCGCCACGCCGATGCTCGCCACGAAGTTCTTCGCTCCCCGGTGGCGGGCGAGCCAGGTTTCACGGCCCCGGCTGGTCGACCGCCTCGAACGCGCCGTCGAATCGAAGCTCACCCTGGTCTGCGCGCCGGCTGGCTTCGGGAAGACGACGCTGCTGGCCGAGTGGCTCGCGACAGCGGGGCGGCCCGTCGCATGGCTCTCGCTGGACCAGACCCACAACGACGTTCGGACCTTTTGGAGCTACGCGATCAGCGCGCTGCAGAACGTCCGGCCTGGTGTCGGCGAGAGCGCCATGGCCTTCCTGCAGGCAGAGACGCTCCCGCCCATCGAGACGCTGCTCTCCCTCCTGCTCAACGATATGGCCGGGCTGGATGGTGAGCTCATCCTCGTGCTCGACGACTACCACGTCATCGAAAGCCAGGCCGTCACCGACGGCGTGGCGTTCCTGATCGAGCACCTCCCGGGGAATGTGCGCCTCGTGATCGCCAGCCGGGCCGACCCACCCCTTCGCCTGCCGAACCTGCGCGCCCGCGGCGAACTCACCGAGATCCGCGCCG
>CALMIW010000478.1 GCA_937864275.1 uncultured Dehalococcoidia bacterium | reverse complement strand
GCAACGACACCGCCTGCACGACCGCGACGGAAACGACGCTCGACTCCACCGGCAGCGTCGGGGGCGACACCTCGATCGCCATCGGCACCGACGGTCTGGCGATCATCAGCTACCGCCAATCCACCGGCAACCACCTGAAGGGAGCGATGCCTCCCGACCAGTGGCACCCCGACGACCAGCCTCCGGAGCCACGCGCCCCCGACGACGGCGGCGGCTGACCCCGCCGGACGGCACATGGCTATCTCGCGAACCGCGTACGACTGTGGCGCTGCTCCGCTGGCCGGCGGCCGCTGTCTGACCGAGACCCTCCGAGGCCACCACACTCGAGGCCGACACCGGCTCGATGCAGGACGCACTGACGTACTACTGACAAGGAGGCCAGACGAAGTCGGAACACGAAGGGCCGCTTCGAATGATGGCGGATCTACACGTCCGCTGTAAGCGAGAGTCGCGATTGGTATGCCTCAAGTCTGAGCCAGAAGTCGTCAGCCAGCGGGCTGTCCGTCCGGACTTGCGTTACCGCCTCTCGGTAGCCGGCGACAACTGCTCGCACCGCCTCGACTGGGTCCTCGGCTCCTTCGTACGCTGACGCGTCAGCCAAGGCGCTGAAGCTATCGAGTCTCACCACCTCAGGGTTCGTGGACCCTCCAAGCGGTAGGGCCAAACCTCGATCAAGACCTTCATAGTGAATCGTCGATACGAGGTCATATGCCGGTGTGAGCCGTGGCTGCCGTCGATTGGGGTACATCACCGACCAGTTCTTCAGGTGGGCATCTTCATTTCCGATAAGGACGCAGAAGGCGAGACGGCGGATGTACTCAAGGAGGTCCTCGTCCCCGCACAGGGCGCGCACCACGCGACCTAGGCCTTCGTAGGAGACGCCCTGGTACTTCCGCTCCGGCCAACTTCCGGAGACCTGACTCATGTCTTCGATATGAACGGCGCCATCGGGTGTCCTGTCGAAGCGCCTCACGAGGAAGGCTCGGGTCTTTGTATAGCGAGCGAACGAAGGGGGGAGGTCGCGCAAAGAGGTGCCGTCGAGCAAATCGATCTCGGGAACGGTGATTCCCGAGAGTCCAGCAAGTCTCATCATGGCGTACTCGTTCTCGGGCACCGCTGCGAACGAACCGGCGAACTTCACATAGAAGCTGCCACGCTCGTCTCCACCACCGAGGCGCAGAGTGTTGTCGTCCCTCACCATCGACAGCTTGAGCTGCACACCCGCGACTGAGAAACGGATCCCAGCATCCTCGTGTTCGGGTGGCTCCTCGGTGTCCCCGTCAAGGACCGTGCCGCTTCCCCCTCTCGAATGCGTGACAGTGACGGCTCCTGGCAGATCTTGACCGAGCGCTTCAAGGAGCCGCATCTCGCTTTTCGGACTGACATCCAGCTCCTCCGAGAGGAACTCCAGGAGGGGGCCGTCTTCCGGAAGGAGATTCGAGAACCAGACCGGAACCCGTTGGGCCTGGCGCCACCGGCGCCCCGGATCCTGCTCGAAGACCTGACCAAGTACAGGACGATCGGCCAACCCTCGGTAGTCGTCCCGAAACTCGAAGGTCGTGAGACCGTTCTGAAAGTGGAGGTGGCCAACCGGAAGCCCATGGAGCCTCACATCGAAGGACTCTGCGCTACCCCGTGCCATGTAGAAGCTCACCGATCGTTCGCAGGACCGGCAGATCGCGTTCGGCTCGCGCCGAAACGAAGCTGGCAGTCAGCGCCTTGATGCTCTGACCCCGACTCTCAAGCAGTTCGGAATCCAAGCCGCTTCGAAACATCTTCGCCTGCTCATTAGTGAGACAGTGCGAGGCGAGGACATCAGAGTCACACCCCATGAGCACATCGGCGGTTTCCCACTCCCCCAGGCGAGCATCCACCC
>CALMIW010000477.1 GCA_937864275.1 uncultured Dehalococcoidia bacterium | reverse complement strand
CCGCTGGTGACGTCGAGATCGACCTGAACCGGCGGCTGGTGAAGAAGGGCGGCGAACCGGTCGCGCTGACGCGCACGGAATGGCTCCTGCTGCAGCACCTGGCTTCCAATGCGGGCAAGGGGATGCTGAACACGGAACTGCTGACGAAGGTCTGGGGGCCCGAATACCGCGACGACCTGCAGTACCTGCGGGTTTGGGTGTCGAGGCTGCGGGCGAAGCTGGAAGTTACGCCTTCCTCGCCCCTGATCATCAAGACGCTGCAGGGCATCGGCTACCTGTTCGAGGCCGACGCGGAGGCCAGCGAGGCAGCGGAGGGCACGGTCTCGGCGGCTACGGATTCAGCGGGTTAAAGACAAGCCCTGTGCCCAGCTTCGGGTGGAAGAACGTGGACTTCTGCGGCATCCGCTCGCCCTTGTCGGCCAGCGAGATGACGGACCCGATCCGGACCGGGTTCAGGAGGAACGCCACCGAATGGGGGTTGTCGTCCAGGAACTCCAGGACCTCGTCCACGTCGTGGCTGTACGCAACCGCACCGGCGCGCAGGTCGTCGTCCGAGATGTCCCAGAGCGGCTCCAAGACGCCGTAGCGAAGGACGTTCGGGGCGATACCCGCCCACTCGTCGCTGAGCCCCGGCGGGATGCTTCCGCGGATGGCGGCGCCGGTGCGCTTGAGCCGGTGGACCTGGCCCGGGACAAGGTTGATGGCGACGGCATCCGCGCCTTCGAGCAGTGAAACGAGCTCCGCGCCGCGTTCGGATTCGCCGCGTACGAGTTTGACGTGGTCGATATCGAAGGCTCCGCCCAGGCGTTCGCGCCAGTCCGCCGGCGCCTCGCGCGGGACCATCCGGTGGATGGGCCGGATGACGAGGCCGGGGTCGGAAGCGGCGACGATTGCGGACATGGCGAAGCGAGCGGGGTGGGACGGAGAGAGGACCTCGCTCGAGGCGCGCCAGTCGCGGTAGTTCACGGCGGTCTCGGACCGATGGTGACCATCAGCGATGTAGAAACTCTCGGCGAGGAGCGGCGCGAGCTGCCGCATCTCATAGCTTCCGGATTCGACCGCCCAGAGGCGATGGCTGTCGCCGTCGATGCTCGTGCCGGTCTCGTCGGGATCGCGGGAAGCCATGACGGACTCGATGAAGCTGGTGAGCATGTTGGCGCGGTCCCGGGCGATCATGAACACCGGGCTGAGCTGTACGCCCGTGGCCTGGAGCAGCTTCAGGCGGTCTTCCTTGGGACCGGACATGGTGTACTCGTGCGGCTTGACGGCTCCCTCGTCCCACGGCTGGGCCTCGACGACGGCGATGAGGGCTTTGCGCGTGTAGACGTGCCCTTCCTCGACGAACTGCTGTTCGTAGACGTAGAGCATGGGGGAGGCGTCGCGGGCGAGCGCGCCTTCGCTCTGCCATTGTTCCAGGAGGCCATCGACGGCGCTGTAGCGTTCCTCGCCACCGGCAGCGAGTTCGAGCCGTACGGAGTTCCGCGGGTTGCGTTCTTCGAGCGCGCGCTGTTGCGCTGGAGTGATGACGTCGTACGGGGGCGCAAGCAGTTCGCTCAGGGGGCCGGCGGCCGTGGTGTAGCGCAGCCCACGGAATGGCTGGAATTGCGGCATCAAATGTCCTCTCGGGATTTGCTGGCGTTTGTTCGAGGCCCCGCGCGAACCTATGATCGCGAAGCCGAATGCAACCATACTGCGTCTTTTGCAACATCGTAGCCGGGCGCGAGCCCGGGAATATCGTCTACGAAGACGACGAGATCATCGTCATACAGAACATCCTGCGCTGGGTGCCTGTCATGCTGCTCGCGATGACGAAGGAGCACACCACGCAGGCGGAGCTCTGGGAAAAGCACATCGGCCATGTTGGCCGGGTGGCGGCGGAAATCGGCAAGCAGCTCTGCCCGGGCGGGTTCAGGGTGCTCACCAATTTCGGGTACGACGCGATGCAGAGCCAGGAGCATGGGCACTTGCACATCCTCGGCGGGACGTTCCTGGGCCACTACGTCGGCTAGGACGCGGCGATAGCGGCTTTCTGGAGTTCGAAGAGCTGGCCGATGCCCAGTTTCGCCAGGTCCATCAACTCATCCATCGCGGCCCGGCTGAAGGGCTTGTGCTCGGCCGTGCCCTGGACTTCGACGAACTCGTCCGTGCCGGTCATGACGACGTTGAAGTCGACTTCGGCGGTGGAGTCCTCTTCGTAGCAGAGGTCCAGCATTGGCACGCCTTTGACGATCCCGACGGACACGGCCGCGACTGCTGACTGGACTGCGGCGGCGGGAGCGACGCCCGCGGCGACGAGCTTCTTCATCGCGACCTGAAGGGCGACATAGGCGCCGGTGATGGACGCGGTTCGCGTGCCGCCGTCGGCCTGGAGCACGTCGCAGTCGAGCGTGATGGTGCGGGGGCCGAGCATCTCGACGTTGACGACGCCGCGGAGGGCCCGGCCGACGAGGCGTTGGATCTCCTGGGTTCGGCCGCCGGGGCGTCCGCGCTCGACTTCACGCTGGCTGCGGGTGTGGGTCGCGCGGGGGAGCATGGAGTATTCGGCGGTGACCCAGCCGCTCTGGGTGTTGCGGAGGAACGGGGGCTGGCGGTCTTCGACGCTGGCGGCGACGAGGACGCGCGTCTTGCCGAATTCAACCATGCAGCTTCCCTCGGCGAAGTCGAGGACATTGGTGTGGAGCTTCACGGGCCGCAGTTCGTTCGAGGCGCGGCCGTCTATTCGATTGGACAATGCAGGGTCTCCAGTAGCGCATCGGGCAAATCGCCCGGCCCTTAACCGTATTCGGGCGCGGCGTGGGGCGCAAAGTCAGCGCTCGCTGCTCACGCGGAGGGTGGCACCATCGGTCCGGACGGTGACCCGGCCCGACTCGTCCGTGCGGTAGGTCCGGACGCCCTCCAGCGCCTGGAGCGTCTGGGCGTGGGGGTGGCCGTAGAGGTTGCCCGCACCGGCAGAGATGACCGCGACAGCGGGTTGGACGGCGTTGAAGAACCACGGCTGCGTGGTTTGCGAACCATGATGCGGGACCTTGAGGACATCGGCGTGAAGCTGGCCGGAGCGGAGCAACTCGGCATGGACGCCTTCTTCGCTGTCCGCGGTGAAGAGGAAGGTGCGTTTGCCGTAGGTCATCCGGATGACGAGCGAGGTGTTGTTGAGGTCGTCCGTTGTATAGCCCGCAGGGGGCCAGAGCACTTCGAAAAGGACGCCGTCCAGCTGGAAGGACGAGCCCTGCTCCAGGGCCTGGCGGGCGGACGCGCGTTTTTCGAAGACAGCAAAGGCGGTGGTGACGTTTGTGCGGCCGTTCTCGTAGACGGCGGCGGCACGGAACCGCCCGATCGCTTCCGCGAGACCGGCGACGTGGTCCTCCTGCGGGTGCGTCGCAATGACGGCATCGAGCGTGCGGTCCCAGTGGGGCATGACCTGGCCGAGTTCGCGGGCGAGCTCGATACCGCTCGGGCCGCCATCGATGAGCACCTGGCGGCCGTTGGGTGTCGTGATCAGGGCGGCGTCGCCCTGGCCGACGTCGAGGAACACGACGACGAGTTCTCCCGGTCCGCCACGGGGAAGGAGCGTGAGCGGCACGACGGCGAAAGCGACGGCTCCGGCCGCTCCGGCGAGGGTGAGGCGCGACCAGCGAGTCCGAATGCGGGAGATGGCGGGCCGTTCGACGAGGGGCGCCGGCCGGAACCGGTAGGCGAGCAGGCCCAGCCCGGTGAGTGCCGCGTAGGCGGCAGTTGCCCATTCCGCGCCGGCCGCCGGCGTGCCGACCGCCGCCCAGCGCGGGCCGGCGAACGCATTCGCACAGGCGCTGATGAAAGCCAGCGGATAGTAGGCGATTACCCCGGCCGTCTCGCCGAGGTCGCGGGAGATGACGCCGAGGGCGGACGTGGCGAGGCTTGCCCAGAAGGCAACGGCGAAGACGGGCTGGACGACAGCGTTGGCGAACGGCGAGATGAGCGAGACCTGTTCGAACGTCACCCACATGACCGGTGCGGTGGCGATGCTGGCCGAGACCGTGAGGGCGGCCGATTCGCAGAGCCAGCGGGGGAGCGACAACCATTGGCCCTTCGCCGTGGCGGAGAGGAGCCCATGCGAGAGCCAGGGAGAGAGCGTGATGAGGCCGGCGGTTGCCGTTGCGCTGAGCTGGAAGCCGGGGTCGG
>CALMIW010000476.1 GCA_937864275.1 uncultured Dehalococcoidia bacterium | reverse complement strand
CGGGCGCGGGGTTCGGCAATGTTAGACGAGGACTGCGTGGTCGTGTTCGAGGTGCCAGCCAGTCGAACAGCTGGGCCCCGTCCGTCGCCTAACGTGGCAGCAGATCGGCTGCAGGAAGACATACCGGCGGCATGCGGTACACTTTTTCCGTGCATCTGTACTTCCTGTGACGGCTGAGTAGGCCCACCGCGCTCGTTGAGTATTCCGAGTCTGCGGCGGCCGCTCGTTCTGACCCTTCTGGGTCGCCGTCAGTTGCGTACCTATCTGCCTGTTCGTGGCCGGTGGTGCGTCGTCTCGAAGGACTTCAATGCTCACCCCGACAAACCGTCATCCGGCGCGCCAGCGCGCGCAGCTCATCGCTTCCGACGTGTCTTTAATGCGCGGAGCCACGCCCGTTCTCCATCATGTCGACCTCACCCTCACTTTCTCATCGCGTGTCGCGATCGTGGGCGAGAACGGGCGGGGGAAATCGACGCTCCTGCAGGTGCTCGCTGGCGTCCTGGCCCCGGACTCCGGAACAGTCCAGTGCATCGGCACGATCGGTGTTGCCGAGCAAGAGATGACCGCCACTGACAGTCGAACTGTTGGACAGGCGGTCACGGAGGCGATCGCCGAACCACTTGCCGCGGTGGCGGCGCTCGACGCGGCCGCTCTCGCTCTCGCGGACAACACGGACCGGGCGGAGGAGCAGTACGCGGCCGCGTTGGAACATGCCGAAGCGCTCGATGCGTGGGATGCCGAACGGCGCGTGCAGATCGCGCTCGAAGCGCTCGACGCGGAGACGGACACGACCAGGCTTCTCGCAGACCTCTCGGTGGGACAGCGTTATCGGGTACGGCTGGCGTGCCTTCTGGGCGCCGATCACGACTTTCTCCTGCTTGATGAGCCCACCAACCACCTCGACCGAAGCGGGCTCGGGTTCTTGGCCACGCAGCTCCGAGCGCGGAGCGGGGGTGTTGTCGTCGTCAGCCACGATCGTGCGCTGCTGTCCGACATCGCGGAGACCATCGTCGACCTCGACCCGACGCCGGACGATCGGCCGCGCGTGTACGGGAATGGCTATGCCGGCTACCGGGAGGGGCGCCTGGCCGAGCGGGAACGCTGGGAACAGGACTACGACCGCCAGCAGGCCGAGCATGCTCGACTGCAGGACAGTCTCAGCGCCGCGCAGAACCGATTGGTCTCGGGATGGAGACCAGAGAAGGGCACCAACAAGCATGGGCGCGCCACCCGGGCCAGCGGGCTCGTGCAG
The DNA here is from genome assembly GCA_937864275.1 of uncultured Dehalococcoidia bacterium. Taxonomy (GTDB): domain Bacteria; phylum Chloroflexota; class Dehalococcoidia; order Tepidiformales; family Tepidiformaceae; genus Amarobacter. The sequence goes on along the minus strand of CALMIW010000476.1, from coordinate 3,526 downwards.
AACGTGCACCGACGCCAGGAAGCACTGGAAGCCCACGCCGTCACCGTGCCGGAACCGCCTCAGCTCTTCCGGTTCCCCGACCTCCCCACACGCACTGGGGCGGTTCTCCTCAGCGTCGATCAGGTCAGCGTCGCTGGGCGGTTGACCCGGCCAGTGTCGTTCTCACTCTCCCACCGCGGCCGTCTCGTCGTGACCGGCCCGAACGGTGCCGGCAAGTCCACACTGCTGAGCGTGGTCGGCGGTGAGCTGGCGCCGGACACGGGAGCGGTTCGAACGCCTCGGAGCACGCGCTTGGGCTTTCTCCATCAGGAGACGACCCTGCCGCCTGAGCGGAGAGCGAGCGAGGTGTACGCCACGCACGTCGGCGCGCTGGTGTCCGAAGGCACTTTGCTGGAGTCGGATGCGATCGGGCTCTCTCAGCTTGGTCTGCTGCGCCCGCGCGAGGCGGGCAAACGAGTGGGTGAGCTCTCGATGGGGCAGCAGCGCCGGCTCGATCTGGCGCTCGTGCTCGCGATGCGCCCGCATGTGCTGCTCCTGGACGAACCCACCAACCACCTTTCCATCGCGCTCGTTGACGAACTCACCGACGCGCTCGGAGCAACCACGGCGGCGGTCGTCCTGTCAACGCACGATCGGCAGCTGCTCCGTGACGTTGACGAATGGCCGAGCCTCGAACTGACTTCGATGGTCGAAGGCGAGGCCCTGGTATGAGCGAAATGAACCTCAACCGGATACGTGCCCTGCGGCCACTGGCTTCGCGGGACTATCGCCTCCTGTTCGCCGCGGTCGGCATCGAGGTCTTCGGCACCGGGATGTGGACCATCGTGATGGTCTTCCAAGTGCTCGCGCTCGATGACAGCCCGCTCGCGCTCTCAGCGGTCGCAACAGGGATGAGCTTGGGCCTGTTCACCTTCTCGATCCTTGGTGGCGTTGTCGCCGATCGGTTCTCCAAACGCCGCATCATCATCACCGTGCAGGGATGCACCGCGGCTGTGATGATCGTGGTGGCAGTCCTGTCCCTCACCGAGACGATCGAACTGTGGCACGTCGGCGTTGCCTCATTCGCGATGGGCGCAGGAAGCGCGTTCTTCTACCCCGCCTACAGCGCGTATTTACCTCAGGTGCTTCCGCCTGAGCAGCTCCTCGCAGCGAACGGGCTCGAAGGCGCTCTCCGCCCCTCATTGGGGCAGGGCCTCGGTCCCGCCCTCGGCGGAGTCATCGTCGGCATATTCTTCCCCGCCATCGGGGCCGTCATCGTCGCAGCCTCGTACGCAATCGCGTTCATCCTCACCCTGTTCCTCAGCCGACGCGACGAGCCGACCACGGCCACGTCTCCGGAGCAGCACACGAGCGTGTGGGGCGACCTTCGAGCAGGCGTGAACTATGTGGTTCACACCCGCTGGTTGCTCTGGACCCTGATTTTCGGATCCTCGCTCGCTCTCATCATCCAGGGACCGATCGAAGTGCTGCTGCCCTTCATCACTCGCGACAGGTTCGAGGACGCCGAATCCACGTTCGGCTTCCTTCTCGCCGCATTCGGCATCGGTGGGGCTATCGGCTCACTCGTTGTGTCGTCGCTGAAACTCCCGCGTCGCTACCTCACGTTCATGATCGCCTGTTGGGGCGGCGGAACCCTCCCCCTCGCGGTCATCGGCGTCGCCGACAATCTGATCCTGATGCTCGCAGCCCTGTTCATCGTCGGCGCAGCGACCGGAGCCGGTGTCGTCATCTGGGGAACCCTGCTGCAACGCTTGGTGCCGCTCGACATGATCGGCCGAGTCGCGAGCCTCGACTTCTTCGTCTCGATAACCTTCATGCCGGTCTCGATCGCGGTCGCAGGACCGCTCTCGCTGCTCGTACCCATCCCGGTGATTTTCACCATCGCCGGCATCGCTCCACCCGTACTTGCGCTGATCGCGTTGCTGGCAGGACGTATGCGCGAAAGCGAGATAGAACGCCTTCTGGACGAACGGTGAGAGGCGACTGTCGACATGCCCAACGCTTCCGTCCGGGCGGGCTTCACCTGCCCGGACTTGACCACATTCTGCCGACTCGACGAGCTTGACCTCGTCGTCACCGGCCAACGCCTCGAGCCCGGCCGAGCGGTGCTGGCCTGCCGGGTTCTCACATCGGACGAGTGGTGTCGGCGCTGCGGCGCCGAAGGGACTCCTCGGGACACCGTCGTCCGGCGTCTTGCACATGAGCCGCTGGGCTGGCGACCCACCGTCCTCGAGGTCGCGGTGCGTCGCTACCGCTGCATTGGCTGCGGGCACGTCTGGCGCCAAGACACTACCCGGGCGGCCGAGCCGCGGGCGAGGCTCTCGCGCCGCGGGCTGCGGTGGGCACTCGAAGCGCTGGTCGTGCAGCACCTGACGATCGCCCGGATCGCCGAGGCGCTCGACGTCGCGTGGGACACCGCCAACGACGCCGTTCTCGCCGAGGGCAAGCGTGTTCTTATCGATGACGAGCACCGTCTCAACGGTGTGAAGGTCGTCGGGGTCGACGAGCACGCCTGGAGGCACACCCGGCGCGGTGACAAGTACGTCACCGTGATTGTCGACCTCACTCCGGTCCGTGACGGCACTGGGCCTGCGCGGCTGCTCGACATGGTCGAAGGCCGTTCCAAGCAGGCGTTCAAGACCTGGCTGACTGAGCGTGACGAGGCCTGGCGTGAGGGGATCGAGGTGATCGCGATGGACGGGTTCACCGGCTTCAAGACCGCTGCGGTTGAGGAACTCCCGGACGTAGTGACCGTGATGGATCCGTTCCACGTCACGCGCCTGGCTGGCGAGGCGCTCGATGAGTGTCGCCGCCGGGTGCAGCAGTCCATCCACGGCCACCGCGGCCGCAAGGACGACCCTCTCTACTCCGCACGGCGGACCCTGGCCACCGGCGCTGGCCTGCTCACCGACAAGCAGATCGACCGACTACAGCGACTGTTCGACCCCGCCATCCACGGCGATGCCCATGTCGAGGTCGAGGCGACCTGGGGCATCTACCAGCGCATGGTCACCGCCTACCGCCATGAAGACCGCCGCTGCGGCCGCCAGCTGATGACCGCGCTGATCGACTCCGTCAGCACCGGCGTCCCGCCGGCCCTGGTCGAGGTCGCCAAACTCGGACGGACGTTGAAGAAGCGGGCCGACGACGTGCTCGCCTACTTCGACCGGCCCGGCACTAGCAACGGACCGACCGAGGCCATCAACGGACGACTCGAGCACCTCCGAGGCTCCGCACTCGGGTTCCGCAACCTCACCAATTACATCGCCAGGTCCCTGCTCGAGGCCGGCGGATTCAGACCACGACTACACCCTCGATTGGGATGAGCCATATTATGCACCACAATTCCCGATAAGTGCACGCGCGGCTTATCGAGTGATTGTCGTTAATGTTTTCAGCGTTACTAATCCAGGATTAGTCCGGGCAATTCTCCCCGTATAGACGGACGATCAGATCGACGATCTCCGGGTGCGAGCCGACCGGCGGCGTGGTCACGTCCGCGCCCGCGTCGGCGAGCCGGTCGGCG
>CALMIW010000475.1 GCA_937864275.1 uncultured Dehalococcoidia bacterium | reverse complement strand
CCGGGTCGAGGGCGTTGCGTCCGTTGATGCGGGGGTCGAGGAGCCCGTAGCGGAGAACGTCGCGTGGGAGCAGTCTCCCGCCGAGACCGAGGAGACTCCCGGCACGCCGATCGAGGCTGTCGCTTCAGTCGACGCGGTGGTTGAAGAGCCCGCCGCCGAAACCTCGAGCGTCACCGATTCTAATGAAGACGACCCGTGGGCCGACTTCGTCACGCGCAGTCCGAACGCCGAGGAAGTCCCGGCCGCACCAACAGCGCCGTCGTTCAGCACCGGCTGGACGACGCCTGAGCCGGCGCAGGCGCGCGACGAGGACATGTGGGCGCACATCGCCGATTCGGCAGAGGAAGCCGCCCAGGCAGGCGACGATGAGGTGGACCTGGCGGCGAGCCTGGAAAGCCAGATGCAGGAAGAGCGCGACCAGCCGTACGGCTGGGGACCGCAGAGCCCTGACCTCGAACAGTGGGAGACTTCGGCGGCCCCGGCCGCGACGACCGAAGGTGCATTCGTCACCGACGACGAGGAGGACGAAGACGTCATCCTTGCCGCCTTCGAGCGGCACGCGGCGACGCCCGATCAGCCGGCTGCCACGCGGGAGATGGACGAGGCGTTCGCCGAGTTGCTGGGCGACAACGCGGCGGAAATCGTCGCGGAAGCCCTCGACGAAGACGCCGGCAAAGAGTCGTTCATCCGAATGAGCAGTTGGTCGGCACAGCGGAATACCAAGGCCCTCGACGGGGGATGGGGCCCGGAAGGCGAAGTTGAGGAGTCCCTCGCTTCGGCGGCGCACGTACCGGCATATGGCGGCAACGACGGCGCAGGGTTCAACCCGCCCTCGTGGGCCATGGACGAACTGGAGGCGGACGAGGATGCCGCGCCTCGCGGCCACCATCGGACGAAGACCTGGATCCGCGAGATCGTGGAGACGAGCCTGCTCGCGCTGCTCGTGTTCCTTTCGGTGCGCGCCAGCTTCCAGAACTTCAAGGTCGAGGGCTCCTCGATGTACCCGACGCTCGAAGATGGGCAGTTCCTCATCGTGAACAAGCTCGTCTACGCGGAAGTCGACATGGAGAAGCTGAGCAACTTCATCCCGTTCGTGGACCCCGGAAGCGATCCGAAGCGGCAAGTCTTCCACGGCCCCGAACGCGGCGACATCGTCGTCCTGATCGACCCGCGCGACACGAATACCGACCTGATCAAGCGGGTTATCGGACTCCCCGGCGAGACGGTCGAGATCGTGGACGGCAAGGTCTACATCAACGACATGCTGCTGGAAGAGCCGTACATCACACAGGCCTGGCACGACACCAAGCCGAAGGTAACCATCCCTCCGGGCGAGTATTTCGTGATGGGCGACAACCGGGAGAACAGCCTCGACAGCCGGAGCTCCCAGGTGGGCCTCGTCCCGCAGGACCTGATCATCGGCAAGGCGATGGTCTCGTACTGGCCGAGTTCCAAGTTTGGTTTCGCCCCGAACGAAGAGGGGAAGCTGAGCGAAGAGAAGCCCGTCCTTACGACCCGGAAGATCGGCGAAGACTAGCCAGAGTGATCACGCGGCAGCTTGCCCGGTCGGAACTGCCGCTGATCTGGACCATCGACCGCCGCGAAGTCATCGAAAACGTCTACCGGCTCCAGGACGGGGAACTCGTCCTGGAGCCGGATCATTTCGATGTGCCAGGCTGGGCGCCGGGGCGACCGGAAGCGGAGACGCCGGAGTTCGAGGCATGCTTCGATCGGGGCGGGTGTTTCGCCGGCGCGTTCGACGAGGCGACCCTGGCCGGGATAGCGGTGGTCGATCGCAAGCGCGTCGGCGCCGCGAAGGACCTGGTCCAGTTGACATTCCTGCATGTAGGGCGGGACTTCCGGGGCCAGGGCCTGGGGGTTCGTCTCTTCGCGGAAGCCGCGAGGGCAGCGAACCGGTTCGGGGCAGGTGGGCTCTACATTTCTGCCACACCTTCGGAAAACACCATCCACTTCTACCAGCGGCGGGGGTGCACCCTGACGGAACCGGATGCCGAGCTCCTCCGGCTCGAGCCTGAGGACATCCACTTCGAGTGGAGACCGCCGGAGCGGCCTGTTGTGCACCGTGCCTAGCGGGTACATTCGGATCCCGATGACAGACTCCCTCGAAACCCTCCTCCAGGAACGCGGCGCCGTGCTCCGCGGCCACTTCCAGTTCGCAAGCGGACGCCACGGCGACACCTACATCGAGAAGTTCCGCATCCTCCAGTGGCCGGACGTCACGGAGCAGATGTGCAAACTCATCGCCGAGCACTTCCGGGGCATCCCCAACCTCGTCGCGGGGCCGACGACCGGGGGGATCATCCTCGCCTACGAGACGGCGCGGCAACTCGGGCTCGCCAGCTTCATCGCCGAGCGCAAGGAGGACGAACCCGGGAGGGAGTTCCGGCGCGGCTTCGACATCGGCCCGGGGCACAGAGTGCTGGTTGTCGATGACGTGTTGACGACGGGCGGGAGCGTGCGGGAGGTCATCGATGCCGTGCGCGAACGCGGCGCCGAGGGGGCCGGCGTCGGCATGCTCGTCGACCGGACGGGCGGAAAAGTGGATTTCGGCGTGCCGTTCTTCGCCTGCATCCCCATCGAAGTGGTCTCGTGGACGCCGGAAGAGTGCCCCCTCTGCAAGCAGGGCGTCGAACTCAAAGTCACCTGAACCTTCGCGCCAGAACCTCTTGAGGCGTGCCGTACAATCGTCGGCATGCGGTACGTTCGGCAGGCCGGAAGCGACCCGGCGTTCCTCTTGAAGGCCCTCGGTGAGGCCGGCGGCGAGTTGCAGCGCGCGTTCTACGGGATCCCCGAACGAGAGCTCCAGCGGGAAGCCGGCCACCCGGACGAGGGATGGTGCCTGCTGGCGATCCCGTACCACGTGAAGGAAGTCGAACGCGGTGTGCAGGAGCAGCTCTCGACCATCCTGACGTCGCGCCGGCCGGAGATCCGCAACGTGGACTTCGACGACATCCCCTTCCGCGAGGATTTCATCGAAGAGGACGTCGAGGAACTGCTCGAGGAGTTTCACTATCTGCGGCGGCGCAGCACGTATCTCCTCTGGGACATCGACGAGCGCGACTGGAACCGCACGGGCGAACACCCGTACCGCGGGCAGGTCTCGGTGCTGCAACTGGCGCGAGAGATGTACCAGCACGACCTGGAACACCTGTGGCAGGCGCGCCGGATGATGGACGCGCTCGCTGCCGGGACCACGCGTTGATCCCTTCGCTGCGCATCGCACCGGCCGGGGCCGCTCACCTGGCCGCCGACCCGGAGGCGCCCCACACTGCGTGGTTCGAGGGCGCACGCGAGCAGTTACAGGTGGCGACGAGCGCAGCCGGGCTGGGGATCGACCTCACCGGCCCGCAGGCACGTGTGGTGGCCAGCACTGACGAATTGCGGACGCTGCTTGGGGCGCTGGAAGCCGCCGGTTCGCCGCACGCCGCCGGGCTGCGCCGGTTTCTCGAGCCTGTGGCCGGCTGGAAGCTGCGGACGCGAACCCTCTCGCTGGATTCGCCGCTGGTGATGGGCATCCTCAACCTCACGGCGGACTCCTTCTCGGGCGACGGGGTCGGAAACGACATCGACGCGGCACTCCGCCGGGCGGCGGAGTTGCGGG
>CALMIW010000474.1 GCA_937864275.1 uncultured Dehalococcoidia bacterium | reverse complement strand
GAGTGCGGGCGAGAGACCGCCCAACCCGAGGCGATTAGCCTTGGGGTATGACTGACAGCGCCAGCGGCCCCCGCCCGCGCCGCTTGACGGCGCGCGGCGCCGCAACGAAGGCACGGATTATCGAGGCGGCCGATCAGTTGATGTACGAGCGCGGCGTTGCCTCGACGACTCTGGCGGACGTCCGTGCGTCGAGTGGGACGTCGAAGTCGCAGCTCTATCAGCACTTCGCCGAGAAGGACGCACTGGTGAAGGAAGTCATTGAGGCACGCGCGGAGGCTCTGCTGTCGCAGCAACGTCGTCGCCTTACGAGGGTCGAGTCGCTGCGCGGACTCGAACTCTGGCGCGATGAGCTAGTTGAGCGCAATGGTCTCCGGAACGGCGCCTTTGGGTGCCCACTCGGAGCGCTGGCGAATGAGATCGCTGATCATGACGAAGACACACGAAAGGTCATTGCTGCTCATTTTGACGTCTGGCTCCAACTCTTGACCGACGCGATTGAAGAGTTGAAGAAGCGCGGCGTGCTAACCGCGAGCGCCGATGCGCACGCGTTGGCTACCGGGCTGCTGGCTGCTCTGCAGGGAGGGTATCTACTCGCCAAGACGGCCCGAGACGTCCGTCCCATGCGGGTGGTCCTCGACATGGCCATCGCACAGGTGCGTGCGTACTCGACGGAGAGTGGCTCTGTGTGACTGTGCCGCGGCTCGCTCGGCTGCTGTGAGCCTGAGCCTCGTCCGGGGTCGGTAGATTTTCTGGACTCTCAGGTCCTAGAATCGTTCACGACCCTACGCGCGGGGACGTACTGTATTGTCTCCGCTTGCCCCATGAAGCCAGCCATAGCTACTGCGGGAGTCATGCAGGTTGCGCAGCTCGGAGCGAGCAACCATCATATGGATGGACCCTTGGGTCCATTTAGGAGTCGCCGAGCGATTGGACGGAAGATGGCAACGGTTGATGTGACAGACAAGAACTTCCGCGAAGTGACCGAGCGGGATGGGATCGCGATCCTCGACTTCTGGGCCACCTGGTGCGGTGCGTGCAAGGCGTTTGCACCAGTCTACGAGGCAGCCTCTGAGAACCACCCGGATATCCTCTTCGGCAAGGTCGACACCGAGGCGGCGCACCAGTTGTCTGAGTCACTCGGAATCCGCGCGCTACCAACAATCGCGGTCTACCGCGACTCGATCAGGGTGTTCTTCCAGGCCGGGGCGCTCCCGAGGCCCGCGCTTGACGACCTGATCACGCAGGTACGGGCCCTCGATATGGTGCAAGTGCGAGCCGAGATCGAGAGCCATGCCCACGTCCACTAGTAGTTGCTGTGCGCTGGACGATCGAGTCTCAGGCGAGGTTTCGTCCAGCGGACTCCGGAGATGGGCAGGCCATGAAGAACGGCGATGTATTCCTGCCCTGAGGATATCCGCTACGCGGTGACCAGAGGGTCGCGAGGATCGCTCAAAGCAGACCTTCATATGGCAGGCAAGACCACGTATCCGGAGAACAGGGACCCGACCCGCAGACGGCGCCTGCCAGCAGGGGTGTGGTCGCGCATGGTGGCTCCGGCGGCTCGGTGACCCCGGACCCGAACTTCTCGTGGAGCCCTTCGCCGGGCTGGTCACTCGCCAGGTGCACGACCTTGCTCAACCGCCGCTGACGCCTCGCCGAACGACACAACGAGACGCACCCATTCCCGGCGATCAGGCCGCCGCCGATCCGTCTCTCGCTCAGCCCGCCATCGGAGTTGCCACGCGTCTTGCAGGTCGAGGTAGAGTGTCGCGAATCGCTCACGTCGGACTTACGAGCGGAGGCCGTAGCTCGCGATCAAGTCCGGTCGTTGCGACAACTGCGTTTCGAGGCGGCTATCTGCCCAAAGCTCGATGAACGGAAGTTTCCCATCGACGTTGTGCTTCTCGACGATCGCCACCGCGTCGGTGGTGAAGCGACCGCTCGTCGCGATCACCAAAGTCCGAACGACCGGCGGCTCCCAGAGCGACAGCGCCGCCAAGGTATTCGTGATGTCGGCAGGTGCGACAGATTTGGACGTCCAGTGCTTGGCCTGCACGATGACCCGCTCGGTTCGCGTCGTCCCGCCGTCGTCCCTTATGACGCGTTCAGCGGACAGATCGCGGCCCCGATCGGGCGCGCGCGTCTTCATCAACCACTCGACGTTCTGGTAACTGGGAAAGCCGCGTAAAAGGTCAAACAGCAGTCGCTCGAAGCCGTCGTCATCAAGAGCACCCCAATCGAGCCCGATGCTTGCACCACCTGCGGGTTTCGCGGAAGCAGCTACGCCGAGGTCGACCGCTGGCACCGGCAAAGGGTCGGATTCGGAGAGACTCGCGGCCTCAATGTCAGCCCGGACAGACGGCCAATCCATCTCGGCGATGTCGTGCCAATCGTGCCCCTGACTGAAACGGAGATGCCGGTGAAGATCGCCCCATCGTCCCTTTCGGTCAGTGGTGTCGCCGAGCAACCGCTCGATCTCGCTGATCGACTCCTCCACCGCCTTCGTTCTGAGATCGTCCACGCGATCGGACGAGTCCCGCGCAACGGAATCAGTGATCTGACCAAGGGTCGCGTTGATCGTCGACACGAGATCGTCGAGGCGCTCGTGAATCGCCCGGCGACGCGCTTGAGCAAGTTTGAATCTGTACTCGTCGAGCTGTTGGCCCGGCTTCTCCAACTCGTTCATGAGAGCGAAAGCAGGCTCGCCGATCTCGAAGTAATCGATGAAAGATTGCCCCGCCTCGTCGATGTCGGGCAGCTCCTCGGTGACTGTGAACCCGTCGATCGGGGGCAGCCCCGCGAGCAGCGGCGTCCACTCCCGACGCAGATCCTCATACTCCCGATTCGTACCCCGCTGAGGGCTCGACGGGATCATCGGCTCCGCGCGGTCCCAGATCGCTTGGAGCTTGGCAAGGTTTGCCGCGGCGCGATCCATCACCTGTAGCAACTCGTCGAGATTCACCCCACTAGTCTCCCAGCACCCGAATTCCGGAGATGTATGTCAGCGTCGACGTGTCGAACTGACGGAGCCAAGCAGTGGATGCCGGATGTCGCGGCCGGCCGCACCAGCGGGCATTTCCGGGGCGGAGGTCACGGGCGTCTGCTGCTCACCTGACTGCCGAAAAGGCGGTGGTCTCGTGACGGTCTCGATGCGGGTGATGAGCGCTGGAGACGGCTACAAGTACCTCCTGCGTACGGTCGCGGCCGCAGACGGCGATCGGACTCTCTCGACGCCGTTGACGAGGTATTACGTGGAGGCGGGCACCCCACCCGGGCAGTGGCTCGGCTCCGGCGTCGCCTCACCCTGCACTGGCCTGCTCGCGGTCGGGGACCGGGTTTCGGAGGCCCAGCTCCAGCTCGTGATGGGGATGGGTCGTGATCCGATCACCGGCGAGGCGCTCGGCCTCGCGTTCCCCGCCTACAAGTCGGTCCCGGAGCGGATCGAGGCCCGGATCGCCGATCTCGACCCATCGCTGAGTCCGGGCGCGAAAGGTGAGGCGGTCGCGCGAATTGAGGCTGAGGAGGCCGAGCGGGGGAAGCGTCGCGCGGGGGCCGGGGTCGACTTCACCTTCTCGATCCCGAAATCGGCCCCGGCCCTGGGGGCGGGCGCCGCCGCCCGGCC
>CALMIW010000473.1 GCA_937864275.1 uncultured Dehalococcoidia bacterium | reverse complement strand
GCTGGAAGCTGCTCCTCCCGCACGCTGTCGACCCGGTGGCGTTCGCCGAAGCCTCCCGCAGGCTGTCGGAGGACATGCCCATGGAGTTCGAGACCGAGTTCTCGATGACGAACGGCAAGACCATCCACCTCGTGACGAAGGAGCTTCGCGACGCGGGCGGCGAACGCCTCGGACGCGCGTGCTTCTACTGCGACGTGACGGCAGACCGGCAGGCGGAAGCCGTGCTGCGCGAGAGCGAAGAGCGCTACCGGACGCTCATCGCCACGCTGCCGGTGGGCGTTGTCATGCAGCACCTTGACGGCACGATCGCCACGGCGAACCCGGCCGCCGAACAGATCCTCGGACTCACCCGGGACCAGATGCTCGGGCTTACGTCATTCGACCCGCGGTGGCGCTGCGTCCGCGAAGACGGCACGCACTGCCCGGGGGAGGAACACCCGGCGAGCGTGACCCTTCGTACGGGTCAGCCGGTCTCCAACCGGGTAATGGGAATCCACCACGCCAACGGCGCCTTGCGGTGGCTGTTCGTGAACTCCCACCCACTCCACGGCGAAGACGGCGCACTGCACGGGGCGGTCATCACCTTCCAGGACGTCACCGAACAGCGCAACGCGGAACGCACGCTGACGAAGGCCCGCACCGCGGAGGCGTTCCAGTCGCTCGCCTCCGGGGTGGCGCACAAGATCAACAACTCGCTCGCTTCGATCGTCGGTAACGCCTACCTTGCCGGGCTCTCCGAAGGGCTGCCGTCCGCCACCACGGAGAGCCTGACCGAGATCGTGAACGCCGCGTCTGATTCGACCGCGCTGGTGCGAGACCTGATCGCCCTCAGCGGCGGCGGGCGCCACATCCTGCGCGAAGCAGATCTCTCGGCTGAGGCGGCGCGAGTGCTCGCGGACCTCGCGCCCGATGAGCGCGGCCGCGTAGCCGAGAGCCTCGCCGCCGGCCTGCCAGCCGTCCTCATCGACTCGAACGCGCTCGGACAGGCGATCGGGAACGTCCTCCGCAACGCGTTCGAGGCGGGCGATTCCGTACAGCTGCGCACACGCCTGGATGAGGGCTACGTGCCGGCTGCTTCGGCGACCTACGCGCCGGCCAAACCGCCCGCGGGCCGCTATCTCGTCATCGAGGTTCGTGAGCACGAAGTTCGCGGGGCGGGGCCTCGGGCTGGCGGCGACGGCCGGGATCATGGGCTCGCAACACGGCTTCGTCGAGGTCTCGTCTACAACGGAAGGTTGCCGGGTACTCCTGCTCTTGCCGGCTCCCTGACCGGGAGTTGCGCTTGACGATAACGATCGTCGATTATCAACGGCCTATGTTACCGGACACCCCGCATCCGGTGGCGAGGACGGGAATGCTCCGGCGCGGTCTTCTGGCCTTGCTGGTGCTTGCCGCCGCGCTGCCGATCTCGATCGTCTACGCCCGCACGCACACCGTGGAACAGGGCGACACGCTTTCGGCCATCGCCGAGCACTACGGCGTGAGCACCGAGGAGCTGGCGGCGGCCAACGGCATCAGCGACCCCGACCGCATCTACGCAGGCCAGGTCCTCACCGTGGGAGACGGCGGACCGGCGGTGGCGCCACCGACGGAGCGCGTCCACATCGTGGTCGCCGGGGAGACGCTCTCCTCCATCGCGGAAGACTACGGGTTCACGCTTGCCGAACTCCTAGACCTCAACGGGCTCGAAGACGCGAACTACATCTATGAAGGACAGGCGCTGTCGCTGCCCGTCTCGCACTACGCCCCGGCGCCGGTGAGCCGCGCCGAAACGGAGTGGATCCTGCGGGCGGCGGCGAACGAGTTCGGCGTCGACCCGTCGATCATCCTGGGACTGGCCTGGCTGGAAAGCGGCTGGAACCAGTCGATGACGAGCCACGTCGGCGCTGTAGGCGTGATGCAGCTGATGGAGCCGACGGCGGAATGGGGACTGGAGTACCTGGTGAGCGATGCGACGAACTGGCGGATCAGCACCGAGGACAACGTGCGCCTCGGGACAGCGGTGTTCGCCCACATGCTCGTGCAGGCCGGTTGGGATGTAGAGCTTGCGCTCGCGTTCTACTACCAGGGCTGGCGCAGCATCGAAATCAACGGGATGTACGACGACACCTACCAGTACATCGACAACGTGCTGGCGCTGGCGAGCGAGTTCCGCTAACAGTTCAGCGCACGAGCGCGCCGTAGGCATCGGGCAAGCGGTTCAGCACGACGTTGGTGCCGGGCGCCATCTCTTTCATCCGGGAGAGGGCCTTGTTCACGGTCGCGGTCATGGCGACGCCGCTGCCGCGCGGGGCGACGGCGAGCGGGGCGCCGGTTGGCGCCACCACCATGGCCGCATCTTCCCAGGCAGCGGCGACGAAAACGCGGTTCTCATCGGCACGGGTGCGGGCGATGGCATCGAGCATCGGATGCTCCCGGAACACCGGCCAGGCGACGATGTCGGCCCCGGCGAGCATGAGCCCGCGCGCGACCTCGGGGACGAAGCCCTCCTCGCCGCACATGAGGGCGACGTTGCCGGCGGAGGTCGGGACGACCAGCGAGGGCGTCTCCCCGAGCTGGATCCCCCGGCCATGGGTGGCGGTGTGCTCGGTGGTCGACGCGGGAGTGATCAGCACGGCCGACTGATGCGCCGAACAACCTGTGGTCGCCACGCCGACAACCATGGAGCCCCCGGCTTCGCGGACGGCCGCCTCGAGCACCGGCAACTCCACCTGCCATCCTTCCGGGCCGTCGGCGCCACCGAAAACGACGAGGTCCGCGTCCTGGGCGCGAAGCTCCCGGAACCTGGCGGCTGTTGCGCGCGCATCGAAGGAGCCGTTCGAGGGCACGACCGCGACGCGGCGGTTCTCGAGCGCCGGGACCAGCGGCTCCGCGAGCACCTCCACGATCGGCTGCTTGTCCACCGGCTCCACGAGTGAGCGATAAAGGGCGGGACGCCTGGGGACGAGTTCGGAGGCCATGGGTTCCAGGTCGTAGACCACCACGGTCTCCTGGTCGCTCGGCGCGCGGACGCGCGTGACCCCGGCCGGGTCGATGACGAGCGACCGGCCGGCGTAGACGATGGAACCGGCCTCGGTGCCCCACTTGTCGGCGGCGGCGACCCAGACGCCGTTTTCGAGCGCCCGGACGGGCATGAAGTACTCGGTCTGGGTGTTCGAAAGCTGGGAGGTCTCGCGGCCGGACGAGACCCAGGCCGTAAGGTCGAGGATCACTTCGGCGCCGTTCAGCGCGAGCGAACGGGCGATCTCCGGCTGGCGTCCATCGGCGCAGATGAGGGCGCCGAAACGCGCGAAGCCGGCATCCCAGACGGGAAACGCGCACCCTCGTTCGAACCAGTTGCTGTCGAAGTGCCAGAGGAAGTTCTTATCGTACTGCCCGCGCACCAGCCCTTCGGGCGCGCGTACCACGG
>CALMIW010000472.1 GCA_937864275.1 uncultured Dehalococcoidia bacterium | reverse complement strand
CCCGTCGCGCGGGTGCGGAACAGTGCGACGTCATCGTCTCGATGTACACCGAGTCGAACGTCTCGGTCCGCCTGGGCGAGTTGGAGAAGCTCATCGAAGCCGGCTCCATGTCGCTCGGCCTGCGCGTCATCAACGGCGGGCGGACCGCCGTCTGCTCTACCTCGGACCTCTCGCCGGCGTCCCTGGAACGGTTCGCCGCCGATGCCGTCGACCTCGCTTCGATCTCGGAGCCGGACGAGTACGCCGGGCTGCCGGAGCCGGAACTGCTCTCCCGCGCCACCACGGGAGCGGGGCTCAGCCTCTACGACGAGCACCTCGAAACGCTGAGCACGGATGAGAAGATCCGCATGGCCAAGGCCTGCGAGGGCGCGGCCCTCGGCTTCGACCCACGGATCAACAATTCCGACGGGGCAAGCCTATCCACCCGCATCGGCCAGCTGGCCCTGGCGAATTCGCATGGCTTTGAAGGCTCGTACCCGGCCACCAGCATTTCCCTCATGGTCGAGGCCATCGCCGACGATGCCGAGGGAAAGAAGCGCAACGGCTACTGGTACGCGGCCGAACGCAGCCTTCCCCGCCTGAGGGACCGGAAAGGGACCGCCCGCAGCGCCGCCCGCCGGACCGTTGACCAGCTCGGTGCCAGGAAGATCTCGACGCGCCAGGCCCCCGTCGTCTTCGAGCCGATGATGACCGTCGCTCTCATGGGCGACCTGATTGGCTGTGCGACTGGCGGCACGCTGTACCGCGGGGCGACCTTCCTCGCGAGCCGACAGGGCCAGACCATCGGCTCGCCGCTCGTGACTATCGCCGACGATCCGACGCGTCCAGGCGGACTCGGATCGCGGCCGTTTGACGGTGAAGGAGTCGGCACCCGCAGGAACGAGGTCTTCCGCGAAGGCGCCTTCTCCCACTTCCTGTTCGACTGCTACACCGCTCGCCGGACCGGAAACGCGACCACAGGGAGCGCACAGCGCGGCGTCGAGTCCCTGCCGGCGCCGGGCGCGTCCACACTCGTGTTCGAACCGGGCGACACCGCGCCGGAGGCGATCATTGGTGGCGTGAGCGAGGGGCTGTACCTGACCACGTTGATGGGCAACGGCTTCAATCCGGCGACTACTCGCGCGGTGCCGGCGGGTTCTGGATCGAGAACGGCAAAATCGCCTATCCCGTCACCGAGGTGAACATCTCCGGCCACATGGACTCCATGCTCGCGGGCGTGGATGCCGTCGGGAACGACATCGCGTGGTTCGGCTCCTCTGCCGCCCCGACCATCCGCGTTCGCGAAATGACCATCTCCGGGAGCTGAGACCGGCCCGCGTCACAACGAGAAGACCCGCACTGGAACCGAGTGCGGGCCTTCTCGTTCCGTCCCTGCCGTTTGTCTACCAGCCCAGCGAGAGGTTCGCCGAGCTCTTGGCGATGATCCAGTAGGCGGTTCCCTGGCGCATCTGGAGCAGGTTGTTCAGGTAGGCCGGCAGCCCGGGGAAGTACCGCTTCCAGGCTCCCGCTGCCGCGTCCCACTCGTACACCACGGCGACCGTCGTGTTGCCCGCGAAGGCCTGTGAGGGCGGCATACTCCCGGCCGGCCAGGCGACGAAGTTCGCCCCCGGGGAGAGCGCGAGCGTGTTGCCCGGCACCGCTGGGGTGGCCGTCGGGGCCGGGGTCGGCGAGCTTGTGGGGGTTGCCGTGGCTGCGCTCGTCGGCGTGGCAGTGGGAACTGGAGTCGGCGTGCTCGTTGGTGCGGGCTGGGTGGGCGTCGCGGTGGCCTGGCCGCCACTGCTCGGGACAGTTGGTGGGACCAGCGTTGGCGTGCTGGTCGGAGCGGGCTGGGTCGGGGTCGGCGTGTTCTGGGCGCCGGCCGGCGTGCTCGTTGGAGGGAACTGGGTTGGCGTGCTCGTCGGTGGCACCGGCGTCGGGGTGTTCGTGGCGCCGGCCGGCGTGGGAGTGCGCGTCGGCGTCGAAGTCGCCGCCATCGTCGGCGTGTTGGTCGGCCCGGCGCCGCCGCCGCCCGTGCCGTCGTTCGTCGTACCGAAGGTGGTCGCCCAGTACCAGCCGTACTGCGAGCCGGACTTGTAGTAGCGGGCGATGCCGATCTGCTTGTAGTACGAGCCGAGCATGTTGGCGTTGTGGCCGGAGGAGGTCTGCCAGGCGGTGAAGGCCGCCGAAGCCGAGCTCCAGGCGCCGCCCGCCGCCAGGTTCTCGCCCGCGCCCGTCGGATACCCGCAGTCGATGCCGCGCTGATAGGCCGAACGGCCGAGCGAGTCCGTGTGCGAAAAGTAGTTGTTCGTCGCCAGGTCTTCGGTCATCCAGGCGGCGCCGCGGTTCAAGTTCGTGGAAATCGTCAGCGTCCCGAGGCCATTCTGCTGCCGGTAGTTGTTGATCAGCGTCAGGAACGCCAGCTCCTCGCTGTCGTTGGCGGCGTGGCTCACCGTGCAGTTCGTGAGCGCAACCGCGCCCTTGTTCGCCGCGACCATCATCGCGAACGCCGCGAACAGGGCCCCCGCGATTGCAAGGGCGAGCGGTATCGCCGCTCGTTGTTGTGTTCTCCGGACCTGCATGCCAACCCCCAGGTGGGTCCCTTCCCCTTGGAACCTGTATGAGGATTCGACGGTCGTCCGGGAACAGCCGGTTGACGCACGGTGTCGGTGCCGGGAAGAACGGGGGCATGTGAAGCGCTGCGGTAGGTACCCGCCCCGAACCGGATGTCAGGCGGTGTGTTTGGCGCGGTAGTCGGCGATCGCGCCGCGGAGCGCGTCGGCGGCCAGCACGCTGCAATGGACCTTGTCCCTGGGAAGCCCCCCAACGGCCTCGGCGATCGCCTCCCGCGTCAACGCTTCCACGCGCTCGAGGTCCCAGCCGACTACCATCTCGCTGGCAACGGAACTCGTCGCGATCGCGGGCGGGCAGCCTCGCGTCTGCCAGCGCACTTCGGCGATGTGCCCGTCATCAACCCGGATCATTACCCGCATGCGGTCGCCGCACACCGGGTTCGATTTCGTCGCCTCTCCGTCGGGGTCGGGCATCTCGCCGGCGTTGCGCGGGTTCTGGAAGTGCTCCACGACAAGGTCCGAGTAGGCGGCCACGTAGTGAAGGTAGCAGGTATGGGCGCTCCCGTGGTACGGGCTTTGCGGGGCCGAACCTGCCCCGGTATCGTCCCGCCCAATCTCGGGGGTGCACCATGCGCGAAACGCTCGTCCCAGAACAATTCGGCCCGCTCCAGGGCGTCCGGATCCTCTCCACCGGCTCAGTCATCGCCCAGCCGTTTGCTGCCGCCCTCGCCGCACAATGGGGTGCCGAAGTCATCCAGGTGGAGAACCCGTACGTCGAAGACACCTGGCGCAACGTGGGGCTGCGGGTGCCCTCGGCCGACGGTGCCCGCGAGGTCGGGACGAGTTGGCTGGCCGAGCGCCGGAACGAGTTCAACATCACGCTCGATATGGCGAACCCGGAAGACAAAGAGCGCTTCCTCAAGCTTGCGGCCCGAGCGGACATCTGGATGGAAAGCTCGAGGCCGGGGGCGTATGACCGCTGGGGGCTCTCCGATGCGGTGGTCCAGGCGGCCAACCCGAGGCTCGTGATCTGCCATGTCTCCGGCTACGGGCAGACCGGCGAGCCGTCGTACCTTGGACGGGCGAGCTACGACATGATCGGCCAGGCCTTCGGCGGGTCGATGTACCAGACCGGCTTCCCCGATGCGCCGCCGACTCGCGCCGCCCCCTGGACCGCCGACTACGTCACGGCGCTGATGTGCCTTTCGTCGTCCCTCGCCGCCTTCGTCCATGCGAAGGAGACGGGCGTCGGCCAGGTCATCGACCTCGCCCAGTTCGAGGCCATCCACGCCGTCCTCGCGGGGACGATGGTCGAGTGGTTTCACCTCGGTCTCGTGCGCGAGCGGAGCGGCAACTCCTCGCCCGCTTTCCAGCCGTACGACGTATTCGCGGTGAAGGACGGCTCGGTCGTCATCGCCGCTCCTGCCGAGACCATCTTCGAGAAGGTCTGCGTCGTCCTGGGGCTCGACCCCAAGGATCCGTACTGGTCGAGTGCGCGGACGGCGATCCACGAGGTCCAGGGTGTCGAGTTCGACGCGCTCCTCCGCGGCTGGTGCGAGGAGCGGACGATGGCTGAGGCAATCGAGCAGCTCAACGCCGCCGGGATCGCCTGCAGCCCCATCCTCAACGCGCGTGCATCGGCAGAAGACCCCCACTACCGGGCTCGCGGCGTCCATGTCGAATGGGACGACGAAGTGGTAGGTAGAGTGCGCGGCACTGGCGTCACGCCGCGCTTCTCGGCCACCCCGGGGAAAATCTGGCGCGGGACGACGCTCCCCGGCGCGGACAACGACCGCATCTTCGGCATGCTCACGTAGGGCGGGCGGGTCAGGCCAGGCCGAGCGCCTCGAACACTCCCGCGAAGCTGTTCACGGCGCCGGGGTTGAAGTGTGAAAGCACGTAGCTGACGACGCCGTCCTGACCGATCACTACGACGCCCCTGCGAGACTTCCGCTCATCGGAGTCCCACATGCCGTAGGCCTTCACCGCCTCGCCGTGGAAGTCGCTGACGAGCGGGAACGGGAAGCGGTCGCGCTCCTGGAATTTCGCGTGCGAACCGAGCCCGTTCGTGTTGATGGCAACTACCTGCACGCCGGCTTCCGCAAGCAGATCGTGCTCTTGTGCGAACGCCCCCAACTCGCGTGTGCAGACCGGCATGCCGTCGTCCTGGTAGAAGACGAGCAGCACGCGCCCCCGGGCCAGGTACTCCGCAAGGCTCAGGTCGAACCGCTCGCCGTCGGTCGCAACCGCGGGCAGCGTGAACAGCGGCGCCGCCTCGCCGGCGCGCATCGGCTCCGGCCTGGGGCTCAGCGATTGCACTGCGGCGTCGGTCACGGGAGCGGCTCGAAGCCTGGCGGCGGCCCATCGAAGCCTCGGACGGCCGCCAGGACGCGCACACGCCCCAGCCCAGCTCCATCGGTCAGCTGTTCGAGAGCCCGGCGCCGTGTGAAGTATTCGCCCATGTCGGTTCGGGCCGATTCCACGAGTTGGCCCAGCCCGAGGGCGTAAAGGAATTCCGACTGCGGAACCGGCCCGAAGACCACCAGCCCTTCGTCCTCCGCTGCCGCCGCCAGGTCCGAGAAGTTCACGTGCGTCGTGATGTCCTGCTCCCCGACGTGGATGTACGGGTCTTCGTGCGCTGTGTGTTTGTAGAAGCATAGGAGCGTTCCAGTCGTCCGCCACGGCGCCCACAGCTCCTCCTGGGGGTAGCCGTAGTCGAACACGAGCACCGCGCCGCGTTCGACGAGCCCGCAAAGCGCGCGCATGGCCGGATATGCCCGACTATTCCCCTCGAAGCGGCCCGCCGCCGGCGCGTCGTCGATGCTGGCGACACCGCCGGGGGTCTCAACGAACCGCTCGCCGTCCCAGCGCACGAGCACCTCGACGGGGCCACGCCCACCCGCGTCGAAGAGGCGCACCGGGAAGGCATCGAACAACTCATTCGTGACGACCACCCCGTTCGCCGCCGGCGCCTCGGGCCGTTCGCGCCATTCGACGCGGGTGTCGTTGCCCGGGCTGTTCGGTTCCAGGGCGACGTAGCGGATCGCTGCCCGGAAAGGTTCGTCGCGGCCATCGGCCCAGTCGAGGATGGACGTTGCCAAAGCGCCTTCGCCCGCGCCCGGCTCGAAGATGGTGAACTCCGCGGGCTCGCCCAGTTGCTGCCACACATACCTGCACCAGCCGGCGACGGCCCAGCCGAACATTGGATGAATCGTGGGGCTGGTCAGGAAGTCGCCCTGGCGCCCGACGCGCCCTGGTTTGCGGTAGTAGCCGTGCTCCGGGTGATAGAGCGCTAGCTCCATAAACCGCTCGAAGGAGATCGTCCCGCCCGCCATCTCGTCGACGATCGCCTCGATCAGGCGGGGGTTGCCGAGCGCGGCCGTTCCGGGGTCCAGGTCGAGCGTCACAGGACGATTTTCACATGCAACCGTCTGCCTGTCGTCACTCGCCGGTGCCTGCTACGCTGCGCGCTACGCCACAATACTTTCGGTAGGGCTAAGTAATGCCGACGTCCGTGCCTCAGTCCGAACATGCTGTCGATTCGGCCATCCGCTACTTCGGGGAAGCCCTCAACATGTTCGACCCGCTCCGCTTTCGCGCGTGGGCCGAGATGGGGCTCACCACCGCCCAGCTCCGCGTGCTCTTCCTGGTCCGCGAATCGCCCGGTGTTACCGCCGGCGAACTGGCGCATCGTCTCGCGGTGACGCCGCCGACGATCTCCGGCATCGTCGACCGGCTGGGGAAACTCAACCTGAT
>CALMIW010000471.1 GCA_937864275.1 uncultured Dehalococcoidia bacterium | reverse complement strand
TCGACGCCGCGCCCCCCCGGAAGGACTCGCGAGACGAGGAGCGGGAGGCGGCGTTGGCACGGGTGGCGCACGCCCGGGCGGCGGGCAGTGCCGTGGTCATCCTCGAAGACTCCGCCGCCGCGAAACGGTGGATGCGCCACCTTCGCGACGAAGGGCTGCCCTCTCCAAGGCCCTTGCGCCGGGTCTTCGTCGCCGCGGCTCTGTCGCCGGGCTGCGACAGCCTGGTCTCCGCGCTGGAAGGCACCCTGGGGCTGGCCGCCCGGCATCCCGACCGTGAGGGCGATGTCCTCAGTGAAGGCTGGGGGCGCGTCTACGCAAGCGCGGCCGAGGGGGAGCGGTGGCTGGTGCAGAGCGCATCGTGGCACGCGGTGGAGTACCTGATTCCACGGGCGGATGCGGTGATCCATCTCCCCGGGACTGTCAAACCGCGTAGCGCGCCGGAGCGGCGCACCTGGCGGTTCATGTTCGGAGCGTGGTTCGCGCGCTATCCCAGGATCGAGGCGGGGCTGCTGTCGCGGAACCTGTCCGGATTGAGCCATCTGACCGCCATCTACACGGTCCGCAACGAGTTCGAGTTGGCGGCGGTGATCGCCGGGTTCAGCGGCGCCGCGGCCCCGGCAGCGCCGGCGACGTGAAGCGGGTCCGGGTCTTGGGTTCCGGCGGTGCCGGCAAATCGACGTTCCCCCGCCAGTTGGGGGAGATCACCGGACTGCCGGTGATCCACCTCGATGCCGAGTACTGGCGCCCGGGCTGGGTCGAACCGCCGAAGGCCGAATGGGCCGCGCGCGTCGCCCAACTGGCAGGCGAAGAACGCTGGATCATGGACGGCAACTACGGCGGCACGATGCCGGAGCGGATCGCCGCGGCCGATACTGTCGTCTTCCTGGATCTGCCCCGGACGACGTGCCTCTGGAGCGTGCTCAAGCGGCGCTTCCGCTACCGGGGCCGGGCACGCCCGGACATGACCGAGGGCTGCGACGAGCGGCTCACCCTGGCCTTCCTGAAGTGGGTCTGGGACTATCCGAAGACGCGCAGGCCGGAGATCCTGGCGAGCCTGCGCGGCGCGGGGGCCGATGGAACGCGCGGGATCCGGCTGCGCAGCCGGAAGGCGATGGCCCGCTTCCGGCCGGGGCTCGCCGAAGAGGCTGACGGAGCCACCGCCGCAGGGTAGGCTACAGCGCGCATCCCCCCGGCCGAGCATCGGCCGGGTGACCACAGGAGAGCACAGTGGGAGAAATCGTCAGCTTCGCATCGAACGGCGGCAGCGCCAGCGGATACCTCGCGAAACCCGCGAGCGGATCGGGCAAAGGCGTCATCGTCATCCAGGAGTGGTGGGGCCTCAACGACAACATCAAGGGAATCGCCGACCGCTTCGCGGCGGAGGGCTTCGTCGCCCTGGCGCCCGACATGTACCACGGCGTGGTCACGGCCGAGCCGGACGAGGCGGGCAAGCTCCTGATGGCGCTGAACATCCCCCGGGCGGAACAGGACCTGAAAGGGGCCGTAACCTACCTGAAAGAGCTCACGGGAGGCCCCGTTGGGACGGTGGGCTTCTGCATGGGCGGGGCGCTCTCGCTCTTCGCCGCCTGCAACAGTAACGGCGACGTCGGCGCATGTGTCGACTTCTATGGCGGCCACCCGGCGGTGAAGTACAACTGGGACGGGCTGACGGCGCCGGTGTTGGGCATCTGGGCCGAACACGATGGCTTCGTGAACCCCAACATCCCGACCTACGAGGCGGCGCTCAAGGAGCGCGGCCGGAGCTACGAGTTCATCACCTACCCCGGCACGCAGCACGCGTTCTTCAACGATGAGCATCCCGAGCCGGAGTACAACCCGGCGGCGGCAAAGGCCGCCTGGGAGAAGACGCTGGCCTTCTACCGCAAACACCTCTAAGCGCGGAAGTGCCGCCACGGTAGCGGGCGCGCCGAGCACGGGGAGTGCGGACTCTCCACGTCTCTGTCGAAAGGAGTCCCCGATGGGACGGCTGGATGGGAAGGTCGCGATCGTCACCGGCGGCGCGTCGGGTATCGGCAGGGCGGCTGTCGAACGGTTCGTGAGCGAGGGCGCCAGGGTGATTGTCGGAGACACCGACAGCGATGGCATTGGGACGCTCATCGGCCAACTCGGGCACAACTCGGTCGATGGTTCGGTTGTCGATGTGCGGGACGAGGCGGCGGTCGAGCGGATGGTGGCCCAGGCGGTGCGGCGCTTCGGGCGTCTCGATGTCGCGGTGAACAACGCGGGCGTCGGCGGGTTCTCGCCGATCCAGACCTACCAGCTGGCGGACTGGGAGCGCGTGCTCGGCATCTCGTTGACGGGGACGTTTCTCTGCATCAAGCACGAAGCGCAGCGGCTCATCGCGCAGGGCACGGGCGGAAGCATCATCAACATCGCCAGCCTGAACGCGATCCAGGCGACGGAGGGCTTCGCCGCCTACTGCTCGGCGAAGGCAGGGGTAGCGATGCTCACCAAAGTCGCCGCGCTCGAACTCGGCCGGCACAAGATCCGCGTCAACGCGGTCGGCCCGGGCCTCATCCACACCCCGGCGACGGCCGGGATGCTCGCCATCCCCGGCCTGGAGGAGGCGTTCATCCACGAGGCGCCGATCGGGCGCGCGGGAGAGCCGGAGGACATCGCCAGCCTGCTGGTCTACCTCGCTTCGGACGAATCGTCGCTGATGACGGCGCAGACGCTGTACATCGACGGAGGCGCGAGCGTGAACAAGTACCCCGAGCTCTTCAAGTTCTTCGGCGCCGGGTAGCCCGGATGGCGAGGGCGTTCCGGTTCGGCGTCTCGATCTCCGGCGTTGGGATGGACGGGGCCGGCTGGCGGGATGCCGCGCGCAAAGCCGAGGATCTTGGGTTCGACACGTTCCTGGTTGCCGACCACCTTCGCCAGGGTTTCCAGCCGATGGTCGCGCTGGCCGCGGTCGCGGAGGCGACGTCCTCAATCCGCCTGGGCACGTTCGTCATCAACAACGACTTTCGCCATCCCGTGCTGCTCGCGCGGGAGGCAGCCACCCTCGACGTGCTGAGCGGTGGACGGTTCGAGCTCGGCATCGGCGCCGGGCATTCAGGCGACGAGTACCGCGAAGCCGGCATCCCCTTCGATGCGGCCCGGGTCCGCGTCGAGCGGCTCGGCGAATCGGTGCGACTGATGAAGCAGCTCTGGAGCGAGGGCCGGGTCGACTTCGCAGGGAACCACTACACGGTCAGCGGGCACGAATCGTTTCCGAAGCCAGTCCAGGCGGCGATCCCTGTACTCGTCGGCGGGAATGGCCGGGACCTCCTGACCCTGGCGGCGGCAGAGGCCGACATCGTGGGTTTCACGGGATTCTGGGTCGGTGAGGACGGGCGGGGCCGCGACTTCCCGCACTTCACCGCCGCGAGCATCGCCAACCGCGTTGAACTGGTGCGCGCGGCTGCCGGCGCAGGACTCGCCGAACTGGAAATGAACGTGCTGGTGCAGGGCGTGGAGACGAGGAAGCCGCGCGAGACGGCCGAGAAGTGGGCGAAAGAACTGGGAGTGAGCCCCGAAGAGATGGCCGGCAGCCCGTTTGTCCTCTTCGGCTCGGAGTCGGAAGTGAAGCTCATCTCCTACCGGGAGCGCTTCGGCTTCTCGTACATCGTGGCGTTTGGACCCGGGATGGACGCGCTTGCCCCGGTTGTGGCGAGGCTGCGAGGAACCTAACGACCGGGACTCAGGCCGCCTCGGTCTCTTCGCCTTCCTTGTCGCCGAAGACCTTCGCCATCAGGTCGGTCCACTGCTGGTGGGCGACTTCCCAGGGAAGGTCGGGGTCATCGGTGTGCGGGTAGTCGTACCGCACTTCGCCCCAGAGTTTCGGGTCCGCCAACTCCGCCGCGCGCTGCCGGGCGGCGTCGCTGATTTCGACACGGTCCTTCGCGCCTTCGGAGACAGCGAGCGCGGTGGTGCCCAGGCCGGGCGCCCACTCACGCGCGACGGGCAACCGGTACGCCGCTATAGCCATGACCGCGCTGATAGGCCGGGTATCCAACGCCCCTGCATGCCTCTCTCTTCGAGCCGGCGGAAGCCCGCCGGTTCGGGGTTTCCTTCGAGGTATCGGCTGTGAGGGATTTCCCCTAGGGGTGCAGAAGCGTGGCCGCAGTGTGACGCCACGGTGAACCGGCCCGGCCCGGTGGCAGGGCTAGACTGAACAGTCTCGAAGTGGTGTAGACAGTCCGCGGCTCACCATGGGGTGGGGAC
>CALMIW010000470.1 GCA_937864275.1 uncultured Dehalococcoidia bacterium | reverse complement strand
CGGCGAGGCCGAAGGGCTGGTCGTTGGCGCCGGCGAAGGCCTCGGCCACCTCGTCGAACTCGATCACCGACACGACCGGCGCGAAGATCTCCTCGCACACCACGCGCATGGCCGGCGTCACCCGGCGCAGCACCGTGGGCGCCATGACGCTGCCCTCCAGGGTGCCGCCGGCGAGGATCTCCGCCCCCGCGCGCTCGGCCTCCTTCACCCAGGCGAGCGCGCGCTCGGCGTGGCCGCGGTATCGGTTTCGCCCGCCGTCAGGTCCTGCTCCGAAAGCCAGGCGAGCTCCTGCTCCCGCCACGCGTCCCGGTCACTCCAGTACAGGGCCTCCGATGTGGATGCCTCGGAAACCGGTTGATCCGGGTTCGCCTCGACCTCCACCGGCCGGGCGATGGCGAGCAGCCACGGCGCGGGCACCCCGGTGACTTCGACTTCGAACTCGTCGCCCTGGCGGTCCGCCGGGATCGCGATCCAACTGCCCGTGCCCGAGAGGACGACGACCCGCGCGTCGCTTGCGGCGCCCGTTGCCGGGAGCCGTACCGTGATGGTCCCCCCGGTCACCATACCGGCGCTGGAGGTGAACTGCCAGGCCTTGCCGGAGCTCTCCCAGCCATGACCGAGTTCCGGGACGTCGACCTGGCGGAGGTCCACATAATCACTGAAGACGACCTCGCTCGACGGCACCTCGGCAACCGCGCCGGAAGGATGTTCCAGGCGGACGCCGGGGCGCTGGGGCAGGCCGTTCGGGCCGGCCCCGCTCGCGGGATCGGTGATGGTCATCTCGCTCTGTTGAGCCGGTCCGCCGGTCGTGTCCCCGTCGGCTTTGTCGCCGTCTTTGCCGCCCCCACGAAGCAAGAAGAACGCCCCGGCCCCAACAACTGCGGCGGCCGCGAACCCGCCGAGGACCAGGGGCAGCCGCGACGACGCCTTCGGCCGCGATGGATTCGCCGTCCGCCGCGACGGTTTCGCCGTCGGCGCCCGCTTTCCGGCGACGGCCGGCCCGGCGGTGTTGGCGCCGCACGTCCGGCAGAAGCGCGCGCCTTCGCCCAGTGGCGCGCCGCAACTCGCGCACGTGCGCGGCCCGGGTTGCGGCAACTCCGCTCCGCAGGAACGGCAGAAGCGCGCCTCAGCACTGGAGACCGCGCCGCAACGGGCGCATGCCTGGCCAGGGGGTGGTGTGGGCATCGGCTCACGTCCTCCGCGCGGAACTACCCACAGGTTCGAGTGGCTCCTGGGTGGCGTCCACCGCCGAATGGGCGGATACCAGCGCCCGTCAGGACGGACATTTCCCTTGCTAGGCGGTGTGACCGAGGCGGGCGAGTTCCTCGCGCGTCACGTCGCGGTCGTCCCACGGGACAGACTGCGAGCCGTAGATCATCGATTTCTCGTGGCCCTTGCCGCAGATAATGACGATGTCCTCAGGACGCGCCCGCTGCAGCGCCGCCGCGATCGCCTCACGCCGGTCTTCGACCTCAATGAAGTCCTCGCCGCGCGTCTTGCCGGCGCCTTCCGCGTGCCGGCCGATCTCCCGGACGATGGCCGACGGGTCCTCGGAGCGCGGGTCTTCGTTCGTGAACACCGAGAAGTTGGCGCCCTCGGCTGCGGCGCGGCCGACGCCGAAGCGCCGGCCCGGGTCTCGTTCGCCTGCCGCTCCGACGACGATGATCAACCGCCCCTTGCAGACGTCGCGGAGTACTTCCAGCACCTTGCGGACGGCGTCGCCGGTGTGGGCGTAGTCGACGATGACTTCGAACGGCTGTCCGGCGACGATTCGCTCCATCCGGCCGGGAACGCCCGGGGCCATCGTTAGCCCGTGCGCGATGTCCTGGACGGACGCTCCGCAGGCGATCCCTGCGCCGGCCGCGGCGAGCGCGTTCATCACGTTGAAGATCGCTGGCAGCGAGATCGTCGCTTCGGCGCGGCCCTGCGGCGTTTCCAGCCGGAAGTCGCTGCCATCGGCACGGAGGATGATGTTCCGGGCCGTGATGTCTGCCTCCCGTGATTCGAGCCCGAAGCGAATGGGCGTCGCGACTGTGCGCCACAACATGGCGTTCGCCGAGGGGTCGTCGGCGTTCACGACGGCGGCCTTGGGCACGCCCTTGTCGGAGGCGGTATCGAGCATGGCGAACAGCAGGCCCTTCGCCTCCCGGTACGCCTCGAACGTCTTGTGGAAGTCCAGGTGGTCGCCGGTGATGTTGGTGAAGACCGCGACGTCGTACTCCACGTGGTCCATGCGATGCAGGGCCAGTCCGTGGCTGGTGCTCTCGACGATGGCGAACTCGCAACCGGCGTCGGCGAAGCGGCGGAACAGGCGCTGGACTTCGGGCGCCTCGGGGCTCGTCATCCGGTCGGTCACCTTGCCGGTCTCGCCGGGGAAGTAGGTGTCCACCGTCCCGAGCCTCCCGACGCGGCCTCCCGCGGCTTCGAGCACTGACGTCAGCAGATGGGACGTCGTGGTCTTTCCGTCGGTCCCGGTGATCCCGATGACGACCATCTCCCGGCCGGGGTGGCCGTAGAACCAGGCGGCGACGCTCGCCTGCGCCGGCCGCGTCTGGGGCACCGAGATCAGCGCGAGCGACTCCGGGAGTGCCAGGGACCCGTCGACGTGGTCCGACTGGATGACTGCGGCCGCGGCCCCTGCCGCCGCCACCTGCGGCAGGTAGGCGTGCCCGTCGGTGACGAAGCCGGGAACGGCGATGAAGATCGAACCCGCCTTCGCCTGGCGCGAGTCATACTCGAGGGTCTCGACAACCGTTTCGGGGGAGCCGCGCAGGAGACGCGCACCGGGCAATTCCGCTACGAGGGAGGCGATAGTCCGTGGGGTGGAATCAGTCACGTGCCGATCCTAGCCCGCGGCGCGTCCAGGTGTCGCCTCAATTCTTCGATTCCCAGCCGCGAAGTTCCTCTCCGACACCGCCGACGAAGAACTCGACGTGGCCGCAGTTGCCGCAGGCGAACATCTCCAGCTCCTCACGGTGCTGGAATGCTTCGAACAGGTCGCCGAGGAACCCGATGCGGGTGCCCTCGTTGAACTCGCGGATGCCGAGGAAGTACAGGGGATCCTCGCAGCGCACGCAATTGATGGGAGCTTTCTTCGGGTCTGCCATCGTCTATTCCAGGGCTCGAAGGAGATCCAGGAAGTTGCCCAGCATCCGCGCGGTCGCACCCCAGATGAGGTCGTCTCCGAACTGGTAGCTCTGGAACTCGTACTCGCGCCCGTTGATGATGCGGCGGTCCG
>CALMIW010000469.1 GCA_937864275.1 uncultured Dehalococcoidia bacterium | reverse complement strand
CCTCCGCCGGGATGAGGAGGGGCCGGGCAGCATCCCACCCGAACTGCTCGAGCGGATCCGCGCCATCGAGATCAAGGCGCGCAGGCTCGTCAACGACCTCTTCCTGGGCGAGTACCACGCCGTCTTCCGCGGCCGCGGCATCGAATTCGATGAACTCCGGCCGTACCTCCCGGGCGATGACGTCCGTTCGATCGACTGGAAAGCCCTGGCCCGGACGGGAACGCCGATGATCCGGCGTTACCGCGAAGACCGCGACCTCACCGTGCTCTTCGTGGTCGATGTCAGCGCATCGCAGCAGGCCGGCGCGCATCAGCAGACGAAGGGCGAGCTCGCCGCCGAAATCTGCGCGGTCCTTGCCCTCGCCGCCATCCGCAACAAGGACCGGGTGGGCCTGCTGCTCTTCGCGAGCAAACCGGAGCGCTACGTGCGCCCATCCGGGGGCGCCACGCACGTGCTCCGGGTCGTCCGCGAGATCCTCTGGGCCCATCCAAGGACGCGCGGCACCGATATCGGCGCCGCCCTCGAATACCTGACCAGCGTCCAGCGCCGCCGGGCCACCGTCTTCCTCGTCTCCGATTTCGTCCCCCCGGCCCCCCGTCCCCCCCGTCCCGGCTTCCCCCGCCGAGGTCGCCCCCCGCCAGCCCCGCGCGGGGCCCCGCGGTCAGGACATCATCGCTGCCCGTGCCCGCGAGCCGATCGACGAGGAACTGCCGGATGCGGGGATCGTGACCATTCGCGACAGCGAGACCGGCCAGCCCGCCGAGGTCGACACCAGCAGCAAGGCGGTCCGCGCCGCCTATGCCGGCCACGTCGCCGCCCTCGACCGGGAGCGCCGCCTCGCTTTCGGGGCTGTCGGCATCGACGAGATCCCGGTGACCGTCGGGACGGATTACGTTCCCGCGCTGCTCCGGTTCTTCAAACGCCGCACCGTGGGCGCCGCATGAGGCGCGCCCTCCTGGCCGCCGCGCTTGTCGCCGTGCTGCTTGTACCGGCCGCGCCCGCGCGCGCCGAAGACTCGGTCCGCCTTTCGCGGAGCAGCGCCCTCATTGGCGAGCACCTCACGATGGAGGTCCGGATCACGGTGCCGTCCGGGGCGACCGTGGAACTGACGCCCGGCACCCCGTCGTGGTCAGGCGTCGAACTCGTCGGAGTCGACGAGGTCACGCAGGTGCCCGGGGCCGACGGAGTCCTCTGGTACATCCAGGCGCGGGTTGCCCCGTTCGCGCCCGGTGCGGTGGACTTCGCGCCGTCGGTCGCTGTCGTCCAGGGTTCCGAAGCGACCGCCGTGGAACTGCCGGCCGTGACCCTCACTGCCGTTGCCACCCTCGCCGCGGACGCCGAGCTCGTCCTCTCGCCGTTGCCGCCACCGGTGGCGATCGATGGGGCCGAATCCCCGCTGTTGAAGCCGGCCATCGCCGCGGGCGGGCTGCTGGGGGCTGCCCTGCTCTCTCTTGTCACCTGGTTCTTGCTGCGCCGGCTCCGCAGCGCGCTCCGGCGCCCGGGCCCCGCCGTCGAGGCCCCGGTGGTGCCCGTTTCGCTCGACGGCGCCGAGCAACTCCTCCAGTCCGACCCCGTGGGCGCGTACCGGCTGATGTCCTCGGTCGTGAAGAACGAGCTTGCCCGCCGCTACGGCCTCCGCGCCACGGCACTCACCTCCACCGAGCTTCGACGCAGGCTCGAAACTGAAGGTGACCGGTGGGAGGCCCGGCTCGTCGGCGGCCTCCTGGAAGAGTGCGATTCAGTCATCTACGCCGGGTACCGGCCGGCCGCCGAGCGTCGCGAGGCCGACCTCACCATGGCCCGCGAGATCGTGGAGGTGGCCAGCTGATGGAATTCGCCGAACCGCTCGCCCTCGCGCTCGCCGTCTTCGCCGTGCCGGTCGCCTTCCTCGCCCGCCGCAAGGCGCGCGGCTACATCGTGCCGTCTACCGGGGCAGTCGCATCGCTCCCGCCGACGCTGCGGCTTCGGGTGGCGCGTTTCTTGCCGCTCCTGCGCGTCCTCGCTGTTGTCATGCTCGCCGTCGCCATCGCCGGCCCGCGCGAAGGCGATGCCGATGCCATCGTCCCAGGCGAAGGCGTCGACATCGCCCTGGCCCTCGACATCTCGAGTTCGATGGAGTCCTCGCAGATCGGCCCCGGCAAGTCGCGCCTGGACGCGATGAAGGAAGTTGTCCGCGAATTCGTCACCTCTCGCGAGAACGACCGTGTCGGCCTTGTCGTCTTCCGCCAGG
>CALMIW010000468.1 GCA_937864275.1 uncultured Dehalococcoidia bacterium | reverse complement strand
TGGTATGAGCCGCATGACCTCGTCCGCCACCGGCAATCCTCCGCGGGCGATCACCAGCATGACGTCGAATCCGTTCGCGCCCTCGGAGTGCAGGTGGCGTGCGAGCATTCGGCCAGCATGACGCCGGTGCCTAAACGGCGGCGCCGCTCGTTCCTCAGGAGATTGACTCAGGGGCTCCGCGAACGCCATGCATGGTTCCTCGGTCTAGCACCGTTGGGAATCCGGATCAGTGGCGATTCTACCAGGACTACGGCTCGCTGGCACCGATGCCCACCTCTTGCTCCGGGCGATGGATCTGACCTGAAGTCAACCACAGCATAGATCAGAGCTGCTCGTCAGCACGCGAGTGCTTCGTCCAGATCTCCTCAAAGTATTCCACGAAGTCATTCAGTGCATCCTGCTCAACAGGACTAGCACCGGGCAGCGTAGAAATCCGATGCATTACAGATCCCCATCCATGGTAGTCAACACCTTCGACGCCACCCTCACGCACAGAGTGAGTGGCGTAGATTCCGATGAGTCCGACATCCCCATTAGCGTCGCTGCCGCCACGAGATCGCACAACCGCACCCTTCAGGAGCGGTTCAAAGGGATAGAAACGCACTTCAAGCGAAAGCTGATGGCGGTACAGGATGTCGTCGAACGCATCCGGTAGCTCCTCATCCCATCGAGCCAGGTGCTGTGAGAACCGACCTCGCAGCTTCGTGCGATAGGACAGATCTGCCTTCTGCTCGTGGATAAAGGGGATCCTCCACTGAGTCTCAAGGTCTCGAGCCAGAAGCTTAAACTCGATCACCTTTGGAGGTTTGAGCTCAGGATTCGATGCGAGCTTTGCTCGGATCTCACGCGCCGATGCCAGACACCCCGACAACAAGGTCTCGGATGAGTACGAGAGCATAAGTACTTCAAGTGTCTCCGAGTCCGTCCTTTCAGCCATCCACTCAGCGATCTGGGATGCAAATCTCTCCACCGAAATCCCTGGCACCGTTGACATGCCCCTGTCAAATGAAGAGATTGCGGACTTTCGTTCCAGCACCCGCTCGGGAACGTCCCGCCGCCTCTCGGCGTAGCGGATGCTCTCCAGCTCCGATTCCTCGTCCCGATCCAAATGCCAGAGGACTACTTGAAAAACCAGATAGACATACGGAATAAGTAGGGCACTGGGTAAGATTTCCGGACGATCGGTGAACTGCGCAACAAAGTCGAAGACGTTGGAGTTGAAGGTTAGGAGCACACCCAGGAGGAATAGAGCGACGGCATAGACGAATTTGAAGCTGTTGAGAGCGCTGGCTACTAAATGCACGGAAGGCGCGACGAAACGTACCCTCGGCAGAGTCGGAGCCCCTTGTGTCTGCATCGTCGCTCAAGGGTCATCCCCAGTTATCGGATGGGACGAAAGTAGCGCATCCACCTCATCAAGGTCCGGAAAGTAGTCTCCGAACCGTGAGCACGCGGAGGCCGCAGCGCCGGACCCAAGGCGTACAGCCTCGATGAGGTTTCGGCCAAGTACCAATCCGGCGAGGAAGCCGCCGCAGAATGCGTCGCCAGCTCCGTTGGTATCCACGACTTCGACCTTCACAATCGGAACGTGACGTTGGCGTGTTCTCTCAACGATGGTCGTCCCTTCTGCTCCTGAGGTGAGGATCACGGCAGACAGACTGCCGCAGGCTTCAAGAAGTCGCCCTGCTGCGACCAACGGGTCACCTGATTCACGCTCGAGAAGGACTGCCTTCGACACGACCAAGTAGTCTGAGAGGGCCACCAGACGATCGAGACCTGGCTTCCACCCGCCAGCGTCGATCACCACAGTCGCGCCCGACCCCCGCGCTAGTTCAGCAAGTTGCAGTGCTGCCTCTAGTTCCCGGCCATCAAAGTGCACGGCCCTGGCACTCCGCACGGCAGTTCGTAACCCAGGAGTCGAAGTGAGAGGTCGGAGGTGCGGGTCCTCGCTGTATGCGATAGTCCGGCTGCCGTTCTTGGCGCTAACCCACACATGTGAACGACGACTTGCCCCGGTCGCGGAGATTGCGACGTTATCGACGTCGCAGCCACGGGACCGCAGAGACTCTAGGCAACCACTGCCGGCAGCATCGGGCCCCAGGACTGCGCCGAGTGAACTTGAGACGCCGAGATGGGCGGCGACAGAAAGCGCGCGTGCCACTGGACCACCGACTTGCTCAAGCGTTCTAATGGCCTGTGTCTTTAGATCCTCGGCAGGATACTTGGGGAGCAGCATGACGGTATCCTGCAGGATCCACCCAACTCCCACGAGCTTGGCTGCGTGATCCACCTCAGTTGATCCTGGCCCTGACAGCGTTGACTATGAGGTGCAGGTCACGTCCGATCAGTCGAGACGCACCCGCAGTAGAATCATTACCATCTGTGGAGCGCAGAAGGCTCTCGAATGGACCAATGTCGTAGCGCGGTGCCCGTATCTGAGTACCGATCGGGCTCAAGTCACCGAGTCGGAGGCCTATCCACGAAGCGGTCCCCAATAGCTCAGTGGGACTGCTCAATCCTTGGCTGTCAAGGTACTGAAGGGTCCGATTCGCCCAGCTGAGATGGTCTGGCGAGCTTTGGCCCAAGAGCCCCACGCTCACGGCCGCTGCCGAGCAAATCGTTCCTATCGCCAACAATGCCAAGGGTCCAGACTTCGCCCACCTCGAACCATCTCCCCCGTTACGGGGTGCGAATCGCTCCACGAGCAGGAGTGCCGCAGCGGCTCGCTCGAACGGTGATGGCGTTGCGGCCTCGGGGGAGTTGAGAGCACGGAGCAACTGAAGCCGTGCTTCGGCTAGAGGAAGGAGGAATCTATCGAGACGCCCGGCCCCATATGCTACGACCCTCTGTGCCCAGCCAGGGATGGCGGTGGTGAACTCGCCCGGGGTCCCAAGGCTGGTAGCCATCAGGTCCGGCGCGATTGCAGGGACGAGCGACAGGGCAAGACCAGTTTGGGCCAAGAGGACTGAGCTCTGCTTTGAGTCGTCGCCGTGGGAAAGCGCCTTGAGGAGCGATACCCGGTCGTTGACGACAATTGCCTTCGTGATCTCAACGCTGGCGAGATCGGCCACGCGACGAAGTTGCAGCGGGCTGTCCGGCGATCCGAGATCGACGCTCTCGGTTAGACACTCCTCCGCTGCCTCGACGTCGTCGATCGTAGGAACACCAATGATCAGCGCCAGTCCGGACTCTCGCAGAATCACCGATCGAAATTCCGATGGATCATCTTCACTTAGACGGGAGCGGATTCGAGCAAGGTGCTGGATCAGCAGACCTCGCGCCGGTCCGGTGGGAGCTCTCTCAGCGGCAGAGGCAAGGCTCTGGAGCTGGCGGACATCGTCAGCGAACCGTGCTGGGATCGAAACCGGACGATCGCTCACTGTCGCAAGGCCGTTGTGCTAGCGCGACGCGCTAGGCGAGTACCTCGTCCACAGCCTTCGTGACAGCGTTCAATCCGAGACCCACCTTGTCGAGGAGTTCAAAGTACGGCCCGCTCGCTGCGTAACCGGTAAGACCCACCCGACGCAGCCGCGTTGGCATCTGTTCCGACAACAATTCGGCTGCTGCCGATCCCAGTCCGCCAACAATCAGATGGTCCTCGACCGTGACGACGGCCTTCGTCTTCTCAGCGGACCGCAAGATTGTCTCGGCGTCCAGCGGGGTCACTGTGTGGCAATCGATGACTTCTGCCGAGAACCGGTCCTTCAGTGCATCTGCCCAGGCAAGGCAGTAGCCGACGTGGGGGCCACAAGCGAGGATCGTGACGTCGCTCCCGTCGCGCAGCACATTGGCACGGCCAATCTCGAACGAAGGGCTCGACTCGTAGAATACCGGAGTCGGCTCTCGGTAGAGCCGCAAGTACACAGGAGACGGATGGTCGATTGAAGCCTGGATCGCAACCGGGAGCTGGTTTGCATCGGCTACAACGACGACCGCGAAGGTCGGCATCGCGCGGAACAGGGCTACATCCTCGATGGCGTGCGCAGACGGACCATCCTTGCCATTAGAGACTCCTCCGTGCGAACCAACCACGTTTACCTTGAGCCGGTTGTGGCCGACGGATTGACGGACATGGTCCATGGCCCTGCCGAGAAATGATCCAAATGTTATGGCAAAGGGAAGGTAGCC
>CALMIW010000467.1 GCA_937864275.1 uncultured Dehalococcoidia bacterium | reverse complement strand
GAAGCCGCAGCGGAAACCGAAACCCAGCGCCACCGACGACTCCGGCTCGTACACCAGCGAGGCGTCGTTCAGCACCAGCTTCGCCAGCGCCTCGCGGAGCTCCTGGTACTGGTCGGAATCCGTCGGGTAGATGCCGGCGAAGACCATCGGTTTCGCCTGCCGGTAGCCCGGCAACGGCTCCGCCGCCGGGTTCTCCACCATCGTGATCGTGTCGCCGACGCGGCAATCGGCAACGTCCTTCAGTCCCGTCGCGACGTAGCCCACCTCGCCGCACTCCAGCGTTGGCAACGGTCGCATCGCCGGGTTGAACGTCCCGAACTCCAGCGGTTCGAACGAAGCGCCCGTCTGCATCAGCCGCATGTGCTTCCGCCCGGACATCCTGCCTTCGAACACCCGGACGTGCGCGACCACGCCCTTGAAGGCGTCGTACTTCGAGTCGAAGATGAGCGCCTTCAGCGGCGCTTCCGCGTTGCCCTTCGGCGGCGGGATGCGCTCCACCAGCGCCTCCAGGATCTCCGGGACGCCGGTCCCTTCCTTCGCGCTTGCCGCGATCATCTCGTCGGGGTCGAAGCCGACGACCCGCGTGAGCTCCGCCGAGACGCGCTCCGGCTCGGCGTGCGGCAGGTCGATCTTGTTCAGCACGGGAATCAGCTTCAGGTCCTGGTTCATCGCCAGGTACACGTTCGCCAGCGTCTGCGCCTCGATGCCCTGCGAAGCGTCCACCACCAGGAGCGCGCCTTCGCAGGCGGCCAGGCTGCGCGAGACTTCGTAGGTGAAGTCCACGTGGCCCGGCGTATCGATCAGGTTCAGCTCATAGGTCTCGCCGTCCGCGGCGGTGTAGTTCATCCGGGCCGCGGCGGCCTTGATCGTGATGCCCTTCTCCCGCTCCAGGTCCATCGAATCGAGCAGCTGTTCGGCCATGTCGCGCTTGGATACCGTGCCGGTCGTCTCGAGGAGCCGGTCGGCGAGCGTCGATTTGCCGTGGTCGATGTGCGCGATGATGCAGAAGTTGCGAATGCGGGATTGGTCCACGGATCAGAGTGTAGGACGTGAGGCCGTTAGACGGAGAACACACGAGAAGGGCCCCCAGCCCCATCCCGGCCAGAAACCGGGAGGGTGCGGGAGGCCCCTGCGAGTTCCGGCAGTGCCGGGCGGGAGTCAGTAGAGCCCCGGCACCAGCCGCCAGCGCACGCGCTCCTTATAGCTCGCGTAGTCCGATGTCTCCACCAGCACCCGCTCCTCCGCTTCGATCCGGTACATCTGGAAGACGCACTGGACGGCGAAGATCAGGAGGTTCGGCCACCAGAAGTTCGCGATCACCACGCCGGTGGTCGTCAGGGCGTGGGAGAAGTAGATCGGGTGGCGCACGAACTGGTACGGCCCGCCCACCTTCAGCCCGCGGTTTGCCGCCACGATGCCGAAGCTCTTGCCCAGTGTCGTGAAGCTGATCATCACGCACGTCAGCCCGACCAGCTGGATCCCCGACCCGATCCACGAAGCGGCCGTCCCGGAGTCGTGCGGTCGGATGAGCAGCGGAAGTCCAGTGCCAAGCGTCGCGACAATCCAGTCGCTGATGCGCGTTGATGTGTAAACGCTCCGCCGCCGGACCAGGAACATGCCCACGAGCAGGGCCTGTTCCACCGCGAAGAAGACACTCGTGAACGTTCCCGTCTCCAGGGCGTTGCTGGCGAAGCTGTGGAAGAACAGGCCGGAGATCGTCACCATCCCGACGTCCTGGGCGAGTGACAACCACCGCGACCAGCTCGAGTGTGCCTGCGGCTTCGTTGAAACAGTTGCGGTCACGCGCGTGTATCTCCTGTTGGGCGCGCCGGCTCGTGCCGATCTCCCGAATAGAGATTCGGCACGCCGCCCGCGATTCGGCAGTCTCGTCCACATTCCCGCCGGCCACCGGCAAATGCGGACAAATCGGTGAATACAAGGTGACGTGCCTTTAGCTCTCGCTGGCGAAGTCGAAATAGCCAGTAGCTTCACCGACGAAGCGCCCGGTCCCGAGCAGAGCGGCGGCGAAGGCCAACCCGGAAACGGGGTTCGCCAATGCGTTGCGAGGGACATCTGGCCGGGGGGCCAGGGGAGGCAGGGCACGTCGCCGGGACGGCATACCACAGGGGCAAAGCCCCAAACCAGGAAAGAGGTAGGAGAAACCACTATGTCGAAGATCAAGAACTGGGCTGTCAACAAGGTCGTGGAGTTCCAGACCGCTCGCGAAGAAGGCCAGGGCCTCGCCGAATACGGCCTGATCCTCGCCCTCATCGCCGTCGTCTGCATCGCCGCCCTCACCTCCCTCGGTGGCGACCTCACGAACATCCTCGGCCGCGTCAGCGCCGGTCTCACTGGCTGAGGTAGAGTCCGCGGCCTGGCACACCAGGACCAACTCGAAAGGGGTGGGCGACCACGGTCACCCACCCCTTTCCTTGCTTCTCAATCCTCAGGGCAGCGCTGCCCTGGAAAGAGGAATCGGATGGAACACGCACCGAACGAAGCGAAGCGCTCGTCCCGGTTTGCGCGGATCGTCGCGAAGCTCCGGAGGACTGAGACGGGCCAGGCCCTCGTCGAATTCACGATGATCCTGCCCATTTTCCTCATGCTCCTTTTCGGCCTGATCGATTTCGGTCGCGGCTTCTACACCTGGCTGCTCGTCACCAACGCCGCCCGCGAAGGCGCGCGCGTCGGCGCGGTCCAGATGGATGGCAATGCCATCGACACCCGCATCTACGACAGCTTCTGCGGGAACTACCCGACAGACTGCGGGCTCGACCCCACCAAGCTGACCATCGCGAAGACCAACGTCCAGGGCCCCCGTGGCGAGAGCGTCGCCATCGACCTGAGCTACGACTTCGACTACGTCACGCCGATCGGGAACATCATCGCCCTGGTCTCCGGCGGGTCGCTCTCCGAGCCCACCATCACGGCACACACCTCGATGCGCCTCGAATAATCCCCCTCATTGGGAGGCTGCTTGTATGCGGACCATCCTTTCTCGCACGCACAACAACCAGCCCGGACAGGCACTGCCCCTGTTCGGCATCATGGTGTTTGTCCTGCTCGGCTTCGTCGCCATGAGCATCGATGTCGGCCGCTACGTCTGGGCGCGCACTTCCATGCAGGCCGGCGTCGACGCCGCCGCCATCGCGGCCGCCCAGGACATGCCGATTCTCTCGGATGCCGAAGCCACCGCCGCCAGCTACTGGGTCGACAACTCCAGTTTCATCCAGAGCCAGGGCGAAAACGTCTCCTTCGCCGTCAGCTACCCGCCCGGCAACAAGCGCATCCGCGTGAGCGCCGAGGCCGATATCCCCACCTGGTTCGCCCGCCTCTTCGGCGTCGACCACTGGACCGTGTCAGCCGAAGGCGATGCTGAAGCCCAGGTGCTCGATATCGCGGTCGTGCTCGATGTCTCCGGGTCGATGTGCTACGACGCACCGGGCACCCTGACGACGGAGTCCCAGGAGAACACTCTGATGAGCCCCGGCCATCCAGCCGGCGGCGTCCCGACGATTACGACAGCCGTCTCCGGCAGTACCGGCAGCTCGATCGTGATCACGCTCTCCAGCAACGCCATCTTCAATAGCACGAGTTCGTCCACGAACAACACGAACTTCGGCTACAGCAGCACCAGCCGCTATCACCAGCGAACGATCGCTGGGCGGCAGGGAATCATCGCGATCTTCGCGAACGGGAGTTCCGGCCCGTACGAGCTGTTCAAAATCACGGCCGTCGGGCCCGGCGCGAACCAACTCACGGTGACGCGCGCCCAAACCAACAACTGGACAGGCGCCTCCACCTCGCAGATGGCTCACTCCGTCGGCGCCGAAGTCTGGGCAAACCGTGTCGGCTGCGATAAGGCAGCCCGGTCTGCCACCGCCCCCTACGGCCTCGACCCCTTCGACGGCACGATCGCGAACGCCGAGTACTTCACTACGATGTTCAACGCGTCCTACGACAAGATCGCGCTGGCGAAGTACGCAACGACGGCGAGCAGCGTTCAGTCGCTCACCAGCAGCCTCACCGGCGTGAAGTCCACCATCCACAACCTCCCGGCGCCGTCGGGCTCAACCAACATCGCCCACGGCATCGCCGTGGGGAGACAGCTCCTGGACGGGACCGGCAAG
>CALMIW010000466.1 GCA_937864275.1 uncultured Dehalococcoidia bacterium | reverse complement strand
TGCGCCAGCGCCTCCTGGTCCGGTTGCCCCGGGGGCGCGTCGGGGCCGGGGATTTCGGTTTCCATTTCGATGGCGACCTTGATGAAACCGGGCCGTTCGCAGACGGGGAAGCCATAGAAACCGCCCCGCCCATGGGCGATGTACACCGGGCACCTGCCGGTTCGCCACAGGTCCGGGTTCTCCACCGGGTAGTAGACGACTTGCTGATGCGTCACCCGGAGGGGCCGTTCGACGCCAAGGCCGGCAAGCAAGCTGCTCGCCCACGGACCAGCCGCGACCACCACCGAGCGCGCTCGCACCTCGGCTTCGGCGCCGGCGCGCTCGAACCGGACGAGAGAGGATCTCCGGCCCGGTTCGATGGCGGTCACACGTGCGCGTTCCTGGAGCGTCGCACCGTGG
The DNA here is from genome assembly GCA_937864275.1 of uncultured Dehalococcoidia bacterium. Classification (GTDB taxonomy): domain Bacteria; phylum Chloroflexota; class Dehalococcoidia; order Tepidiformales; family Tepidiformaceae; genus Amarobacter. The sequence goes on along the minus strand of CALMIW010000466.1, from coordinate 7,653 downwards.
GCGATGGCCTGCGCGACCAGCGCGCGCACGCACCGCCCCGCGTTCAGGATGCCCGCTCCGCTCTGCCAGAGCACGGCCCAGCCCTCGGGAAGAGCGAACTGCGGGGCGAACGCGCGCGCGGCTTCGCCCTCGAGCCAGACCGAGCCGATCTCGGCGGTGGCGAGTGCTTCGCGGCAGGCCGCCATCGCCGCGTTCTCGGGCCGGCCGATATCGATCCCGCCCGTCATCGTCAGCAGCCTCGCGCCCGACTCCCGCTCCAGCGCCCTCCAGCGCTCGAAGGCCGCCGGCGCCAGCGAAGCGTAGTCCGCGGAAGTGTAGGAGTGGCGGATGATACGGCTCTCGCCGTGGCTGCTGCCTCGTCCGTGGCCCAGTTCGAACTGCTCCAGGAGCAGCACGCGCCGCCCGCGCTTCGCAAGGTCATAGGCGGCCGCCGACCCGACAGCCCCAGCGCCCACCACGGAATCGACCTCCCCCGGCATCGCGGCTCCTTCGGGTGGGGAAGCATACGCCGGGGCGGTGTGCCCGCCGACTTTCCCGCAGCACCGCAGCCGGTACGGTTCGGGGATGGGCTTCCAGGACCTCGCCCCGCAAGAGATCGAACTCGTCCTCGAGAAAGAGCGCGTCGTCCGCATCGGCTTCTCCGCCGGGGACGAGCAGTGCCTCGTGCCGGTGTTCTACGTGTTCTTTGATGGCGCGCTCTGCGGCCTGACCACGCGGGGCCGCAAGCCCCGCCTCGGCGAGACGAACCCCAGCGTCTCGTTCCAGGTCGACAGCACCTTCGTGACCGGGCCGTGGGAATGGGCGAGTGTTTCCGGGCAGGGCAGGTTCTCGCGGATCGACCAGCCCGGGGACTACGGTCACTTCGCGGCGAAGCTCCAACTGAAGCTCGGGGACGCGCCAGACTGGGCCGCGCTCATGCTCCAGGACCGGTTCGCCTCGCTGGGGCTCTACGCCTGGCGGATCGAGATGACCTCGGTCTCCGGCCGCGCGCATGGGCCCGACTGACGGCGAACTCAGTTCCCGTCGCTGGTGCCCCAGCGGAGTCCGAAGTCGCGGGTCGCAGCGATGAAGTCGCTCGTTGGCATTTCGCCGTTGCCGAAGCGCGAGGCCAGTGTCTCCGTGGCGCCTGCCAGTTCCCGCATCCCTGCGGCATCGAAGGCGTGAAAGACGAGGAGGTCGATTTCCGCCATCTGCGCGGCGACGAGTTGGAGCATGGCCATCAGGCGGCGGTTGCCGCCGAACGCCCCGCAGCCCCAGAAGCCCGTGTGTATCGCGACGCGCGCTCCCGCCAGCTGCCGGGCCGCGGAAAAGCCCGTGTAGGCGGTCCTCAGGATGCCGCCGATCTCGTGCTCCTCGTACTCCCCGTAGCCGCCGCTTGGGGCGGCGATAGCCAGCAGGTTGGTTACCGTTGCCGGGACAATCGGGCGGACCGCCTGGCGCACCACTTCCTTCGGCGCGGCAGCGAGGCGGTTCCCGTAGGGGCCGGCAGGCCCCCCCACCGCGGCGTTCGGCGCCGTTGAAACCGCGCACCGCCGCTCTGCGCCCATGATCAGGATCGGCGTGGGGTGCCGGCCCTCGACGGTGCGGGCATCATGTCCGCCCGCTTCAAGGGCCTCCTTCATTGCACCGAGGATCGGGTGTTCCACGACCTGCATCTCGTCCTGGGCGAAGAGGCCCGTGCCGTAGGCCACGAACAGGTATGGGTCCGCGAAGTTGACGTGCCACTCGACCGCGCCGGGCAGCGCCTGCCGGTAGTCGTACACGTCGTCGCGCCCTTCGAGGAGACGAGTGGCGGCGGTTGGGTTGCAAACGTCCGGAGGTTCCGCCGCCGCCCACCGGCTGTAGTGAAGTCGCCCCTCGTGGACCGCCCCGGCCGGGCTGGCGATCTCGAAGGCCACCAGCTTGTTCGGAGAACGCCAAACGGGCGGGTGTGTCGCCATCAACGTCTGCGCGTCGAACTCGAGTTCTTCCAGCATTCCAGATCGCATCGGCCACGCCCCGGTTGATGTCGTCGGGCTCGCTCCCGTCGAGGAGGTCCCGCCTGGCCGTACTCTAGCGAGACAGCACGACAACGGCTGCCGCTTACGCGATCCGCGCCGAGCGCCCGGCCGTCCACTGGCGGTAGAGGGCGCTGTAGTAGCCGCCCTTCGCCACGAGCTGGGCGTGGTTCCCTTCCTCCACCACCCGGCCGTGGTCGACCACAAGGACGCGGTCCGCGTGTTCCGCCGTGCTCAGACGGTGCGCGATCACGACGCTTGTGCGGCCCTGTAGCAGTTTCCGCAGCGCCTCTTCCACCTGTTCCTCGGTCGCGGGGTCGAGCGAGGAGGTCGCCTCGTCCAGGATCAGCACCGGTGGGTCGGCGACGAACGCGCGCGCAATCGAGACCAGCTGCTTCTCGCCGGCGGAGAGTCGCGAACCGCGGAAGCTGACCATCGTCTCGTAGCCGTTCGGCAGGGAGCGGATGAACTCGTCGATGCCGAGCGTGCGGCAGGCAGCCTCGACTTCTTCGTCGGAGGCGTTGGGCCGGCCGAAGAGGATGTTCTCGCGGATGGTGCCGGTGAAGAGGAACCCCTCCTGCGGGACCATCGTCACGCTTCGGCGCAGGTCCGTGTTGGCCAGCTGGCGAAGGTCGTAGCCGTCGATGCGGACCGTGCCCGCGGTGGGGTCGTAGAAGCGGGTGATGAGCTTCGCCAGCGTCGACTTCCCGGCTCCCGTCGGGCCAACCAGCACGATGTGCTCGCCGGGCTCGATCGTCAGGTTGACCCCCGTGAGGACGGGGCGCTCCGGGTTGTAGCCGAAGGTCACGTCTTCGAGCGCGATGCGGCCCTGGAGTGTGCCCTGGACTTTCACCGGCGGTTCTGCTTCAGGCACATCGGGCTTGATCCCGAGGATGCCGAAGATCTTGTTCAGGGCCGCGCCCGCGCTCTGCACCATGTCGAAGACCTGGGAGAGGTTCTGGATCGGCTGGAAAATGAACTCCAGGTAGAACACGAAGGCCGTCACCGTGCCGATCGTCACCGCGTCGCCGGCCACCTGGCGCCCGCCGAAGTAGAGGATGATGCCGATGCCCACGGCGCTCAGCCATTCGATGAACGGGAAGTACAGCGCCGAGACGCGGACGGTGTTCACGTTCGCCCAGAAGTTGCGCTCGTTGATCGCGCCGAAGCGTTCCATGTTGTGCTGTTCGCGCGCAAACGCCTGCACCACGCGAAGGCCGGAGAAGCTCTCCTGCATGTGGATCATCACGTCGGCGATGCGCTCCCGCACGGAGCCGTACGCCTTCTCCGAATAGCGGCGGAAGAAGACGGTGGCAACGATCAAAGGCGGGAGGATCATCGCCGTGGTGAGCGACAGCTCCCAGCTCAGCCAGAGCAGGATGACCGTGGCGCCCAGTAGCGTCAGTGTCGACTGGACGACCATCAGGAACCCGTTGTTGAGGACGTCGTTCACCGTCGCCACGTCGTTGGTCATGCGCGCGACCAGGCGCCCCGCGTTCTCCCGGCCGAAGAAGGCCAGCGACATCCGCTGGTAGTGGCTGAACAGCCGCAACCGCAGTTCACGCAGGAAGTCCTGGCCGATGCGGTTTACCAGGTAGGTGCTCAGTCCCTGGAACACGTAGACAAGGACCAGTAGCCCGAGGAACAGTGCGCCCGCGAGGACCAGCGCCTGCCGGTCGCCGTCGCCGTCGCCGGTGCCCACGCCCGTGTCGAGCGCGTACTGGATGACCAGCGGCCGGGCGAGGCTCGCGCCGGTGAAAAGCACGATCGAGACGACCGCCACCAGGATCGCCGGCCAGCGGGGGGCGAGCATGCGTGCCGCGCCGGCGAGGCCGTTCACCTTTGGCGCGCGGTCAGGCAGTTCGGTGGCGTCGTCGCTCACGAGGCCACCGCCGCTTCCATCTGGCCCAGCACCTCGCGGTAGCGGGCCGACGTGCGCATCAGTTCGGCGTGGGTGCCGGTCGCCGCCACGCGCCCTTCGTCCACGAGCACGACCTGGTCGGCCAGGGAGATGGTCGAAAGACGGTGGGAGATGATCACCGTGGTGCGGTCCTGCATCACTTCGCGCAGTGCAGAGCGGATCTCTTCCTCCATGCGCGCGTCCACGCTCGAGGTCGCGTCATCGAGGATGAGGATGCGCGGCTCCAGGAGAATGGCGCGAGCGATGGCGATCCGCTGACGCTGCCCGCCCGAGAGCGAAAAGCCCTGTTCGCCGACCACCGTGTCGTAGCCCTCGGCGAGGCCGCTGATGAATTCATGCGCGTGGGCGAGCTTCGCCGCCCGCACGATCTGCTCGTCGGTCGCGTCGATCCGGCCGTAGGCGATGTTGTTCCGGACCGTGTCGGAGAAGAGGAACGTGTCTTCGAAGACGATGCCGATGCTGCGGCGCAGCTCTTTCAATCGCAGGTCGCGAACGTCGGCGCCGTCGATCAGGACGCGCCCGGCCGCGGGCTCGTAGAAGCGCGGGAGCAGGCGAGCGACCGTGGACTTGCCGCTGCCAGTGGCGCCGACGAGGGCCACCGAGGCGCCCGCCGGCACCTCCAGCGAGAAGTCCTGGAGGACGGGCCGGTCGTGTTGATAGGCGAACGTCACGCCCTGGAAGGCGAGTTCCCCGCCGCCGTGGGGCAGGTGCCTGGCGTGGGAGGCTTCGGTGATGCTCGGTTCCTCCTTGAGCACGTTCCAGACGCGCGCGCCGGAAACGAGGGCGCGCTGGCCTGCCGCGATCATTTCGCCGAGGCTCTGCACCGGCCAGACGAGCATGTTCAGGAACTGGAGCGAGGCCACCAGCTGGCCCGTGGTCATGTCGCCGTTCAGCGCGAGCCAGCCGCCGAAGCCGAGCACGACGAGTTGGCCGATGCCGGGAAGAAAGTAGAAGAGCGGCCCGTAGATCGTCCGCAGCCGGACCACTTCCATCGAGTCTCGGTGGACCTCGTCGGCGACGCGTTGGAGGCGGTCGATCTCGTGTTGCTCGCGCCCGAAGGCTCGCACCAGGCGGGCGCCGGCGATGTTCTCCTCCACCACGCCGGCGAGGCTGGCGAGTCCGATCTGGATGCGTTCGGTGCCAGGCTGCAGCCGCTTGAAGAAGCGCACGCTGAGCCAGAAGACCACGGGATAGACCGCCATCGCCAGCAGCGCGAGCGCCACGCTCGTCCGCAGGAGCAGGAAGAACGACCCGACGGCCATGAGCAGATAGGCCGAGTTGATCGGGATGTTGACGAGGAATCCCTGGATCTCATGGAGGTCCGCGCTGCCCCGGGACATGAGTTGGCCGGTGGCCGTCCGGTCGTGGTAATCGAACGAGAGCCGGTTGACCCGGTCGTAGAGCTCCATCCGCAGGTCCGCTTCGACGCGGTAGCTGGTGCGCATGGCCCAGTAGCGGCGAAGGCCCGCGAAGAGGGCCTGGAAGGCGACGACCACGACGAGTGCGATGACGAGCCGGACGAGGAGCCCGTGGTCTTCCTTGACGATCGCGCGGTCGATGGTGAGGCCCGTCAGGATGGGCGCGACGAGACGCAGCAGGCCCCAACTCAGCCCGGCGCTGAACGCGACGGTGAGCGGGACCCACTTGTCCCTCAGCTGGCGCAGGACAAGGTCCCGGCCTGCGCGCAGGTCTAAGTGCTCCTCGGACAAACCAGGCCCTCCTGGAAGGCAGGCGGGGCGAAAGGACGGCCGCGGCCCCAATCCTTCCCGATGGGAAGGAACACGCGGCGCTGATATCTATTGGTAACGCGCCGAGGCCGGATCGGTTAACCGGAAATGATCGCCCGGAGTGTGACCTGTTTAACTCACCGCCACCAGGATCGTGCCCGCCGTGATCAGCGCGACGCCGGCGGCGATCCCCCAGTTGAGCGATTCGCCCAGGAAAGCCGCCGCGAAGATCAGCGTCAGCACCAGCGAGAACTTGTCCACGGGCGCGACCTGCGAGGCCTTCCCCAGTTGGAGCGCGCGGAAGTAGAACAGCCACGAAAGCCCCGTCGCGATGCCGGAGAGCACGAGGAACAGCAGCGTGTGGCGCGAGAGGCCGCCGATGCCCCTGTGCGCGCCGGTAGCGAACACGATCCCCCAGGCGAACACCAGGATCACGGTCGTCCGGATGGCGGTGGCGAGGTTGGAGTTCACGTCTTTCACGCCGACCTTCGCGAGGACGGCAGTCGCAGCGGCCGCGGCAGCGGAGAGGAGCGCGAAGCCCAGCCAGTTCATTCGCCAGTCCTCCCTCGAAGCGGCTCAGCCGTTCGCAGCATCGGCTTCTCCTTCCGGGCTGTCCACCGGCGAGGTCGCCGGGAACGCGGTCGGTCTGGCAGGGCTCGCGGCCTCGCGCGTTTCGCGCAAGGTCGGCAGCGCACCCGGGGGCGGTTCGACGACGACCGATGAGACCTTCGGGGTAGCGATGCGCTGCGACAGGTAGATGCCCGAGTGCCCGCTGACCAGGTAGGCCACGAAGCACGCGACGGCGATGTAGGGAGCGCTGCCTGCCCCGAAGAGTTCGATGCCCATGATCGTGCAGGCGAGCGGCGTATTCGCCGCCCCCGCGAACACTGCCACGAAGCCCAGTCCGGCGAACAGGTCCACCGGGGCGCGCATGAGCACGGCGAGGCGGTTGCCCAGCGAAGCGCCGATGAAGAAGAGCGGTGTCACCTCGCCGCCTTTGAAGCCGCTCGCCAGGGCTAAGACCGTGAACGCGATCTTCCACCCCCATGAGAACGGGTCGGCCCCGCCTTCCTGGAAGCTCGAGAGAATGGTGACGTCACCCGCGTCGGGCGAGCTGACACCGAGGCCGAGGTACTCACGCGTCCCGAGGACGGCCACCGCCCCGATGATGAGCGCCCCGCCGATGACGGGCCGTGCGAGCGGGCTCTTCACCCACTGCCGGAAGAGGCGACCAAGCCCGTGCGCCAGCTCCGCGAATACCACCGCTACCAGTCCGAAGACCCCGCCCGCGATGGCGACTTTCAGCATGAGCAGCGCGTCGAACGGCAGGCTGCCGTCACGGGCGACGAGGGAGATGTGATAGACGGTGTGGTGCGCGTCCCAGGCGGCCGCGGTGTAGTCGGCGGCGAGCGCCGCGTACAGCACGGGGATGAGCGCGCCGTACTGCATCCGCCCGATCGCCAGGACCTCCATGGCGAACACGGCGCCGGCGATGGGCGTGCCGAAGACCGCGCCGAAGCCGGCGGCAATGCCGGCCATCAGGAGCGTCTTCTGGTCCTCTGCCCGCAGGCGGAACACCCGGTTGAAAGCGCTGGCTACTCCGCCACCCATCTGGACCGCCGTCCCCTCTCGGCCGACCGACGCCCCGGCGAGGTGACTGACCACCGTGCCGATGAAGATGAGCGGCACGATGCGCGGCGGTACACCGCCGCCGGGCTCGTGGACTTCGTCCACGAGCAGGTTGTTTCCCGCCTCCACCTCGCGTCCGAAGCGGTGATACAGCAGGGCTACCCCCAGCCCGGCGATGGGCAGCAGGTACAGCAGCCATGGGCGTTCGAAACGCTCCTCGGTGACCCGTTCGAGCGACCAGAGAAAAGTGGCGGACACGGTGCCGGCGACGAACGCGACCGGGGTCAGCAGGGCGACCCATTTGGCAAGGTAGCGCGCGACTTCGAACTGCTCGGAGGGGCGGATGCGGAAGTGGCTCACGCGAGCCGCCGGGCGACGC
>CALMIW010000465.1 GCA_937864275.1 uncultured Dehalococcoidia bacterium | reverse complement strand
GGCGACCAGGTAGTGGCGGACGGCCACATCCTGGACCGGACGGCGGAAATCGATGAGTCCCTGCTGACGGGCGAGTCGGACTCGGTGAGCCGGGGACCAGGAGACCTCCTCCGCTCGGGCAGCTTCTGCACGGCGGGCGACTGCTACTACGTCGCCGAGCAGGTTGGCACCGAGGCGTACGCGGTGAAACTCACTGCCCACGCCCGGGAGCTGGTGAAGCGGTCGACGCCGCTCCAGATTCGCTTCCAGCGCATCTTGCGGGTGCTCCTCACGGCGACGGGTCTGCTGGCTATCGCCCTGATGATCTCCTACATGATGGAGGACAAGGGCATCGCCGAGACGATCAAGGCGACGACGGCGACCGTGACGACGGTGGTCCCGACGGGCCTCCTTCTCGGGATGACGGTGGCGTTCGCCGTCGGTGCGGTACGAGTTTCGCGGGCCGGAGCGATCGTCCAGGACATCAACGCGGTGGAGGCGCTGAACTACGTCGACATCATCTGCCTGGACAAGACGGGGACGATAACGGCGAACGAGATGACCCTCGCCAACGTCCACTGGATGCCCGGCGCGGAGATCGACCTGGGCTGGCTGGGCGCCTTCGCGCAGGCCACCGCGCAGGAGAGCAAGACCGCAGCCGCGATGGCCGAGGGACTGGCCAAGCACGCGAACGGGGCAGGCGCTTCGGGTTCGGTCCCATTCAATTCCGAACGCCGCTGGAGCGCGCTCCAGCTCATCCTCGGGAGCGAGCGGCGCAGCTTCGTGCTCGGCGCACCCGAAACGGTGCTCCCGCTCTGCCTTGGGGGGATGGAGCTCCGCGGGGCGTACGAGGCGGCGGCGAGCCAGGGACTGCGAGGAGTGGTGTTCGCCGAGGCGCCTTCGGGCCTGCCTTCCCTGGAGAGCCCTCCGCAGGACCTGCAGCCGCTGGCGCTCATCCTGCTCGGGGACAAGCTGCGGGGCGAGGTGCGCGGGGCGTTCGACACGATGGACCGGCTCGGGATCGAGCCGAAGATCATCAGCGGCGACAACCCGGGGACGGTGCGGGCGCTGCTGGCGCAACTCGGGATCACGCTCGAGGGCGGCGTGGTCGCAGGCGCGGAGATCGAACCGCTCGAAGGGGAGGCGTTCCGGGCCGCTGTGGAGGCGAACAGCGTTTTCGGCCGGGTGACGCCGGCGCTGAAGGCGCGGATCGTGGAGGCATTGAAGGAGCGCGGGCATTTCGTCGCGATGGTGGGAGACGGCGCGAACGACGTGCAGGCGCTACTGATGGCGGATGTGGCGGTTTCGATGGCTTCGGGGACGGCGACCACGCGGGCCGTGGCCGGGATCGTGCTGCTGAACGACTCGTTCGAAGCGCTGATCCGGGGGACGAAGGAAGCGACCGCGGTGCTGGGCAACGCCGCCCGCCTGAGCAAGCTGTTCCTCGCGAAGAGCATCTACGCCTACCTGATCATCGTGGCGACGAACATGCTCGGGCTGGACTTCCCCTGGCTGCCGCGGCACGGCTCGCTGACGGCGCTGTTGACTCTCGGGATCCCGGCGCTCTTCATCTCGATCAGCATCCCGCCACCGAACTCGGGGCGGGACTTCACCCGGACCGTGCTGCAGTGGGCACTGCCGGCCTCGCTGGCACTGGCGGCCGCGGCGATCACCGTCCAGCTGCTGACGGAAGGGTTGCTGGGGCAATCGACGAACGAAGCCCGGACGCTGGTTTCGCTGACGATGGGGCTCACCGGCCTGTTCTTCATGGTCGAAGTCCTGGGTTTCCATGGGGCTTCGTGGCGGAGCCTGACGCGGCCAGTGATGACGACGCTGCTCGGCGCGCTGCTGGTCGCGGGATTCCTGCTGACGGTCTACACGCCAGCGCTCCGCGACTTCTTCGACTTTACCGAGGTGCACACGGCCGACTGGGTGATCGTGGGTTGCGGCGTGGCGGGAGCCCTGGCGGGCCAGTACCTGTTGAGCCGCTACTGGCAGGAATTCCTCGACCTGATTCTTGCGATCAAGGTGGTCAAGCACATGGATG
>CALMIW010000464.1 GCA_937864275.1 uncultured Dehalococcoidia bacterium | reverse complement strand
GCGGCCGCACCGTCGGCGCGGGCGTCGTCACCAAGATTCTCGCTTAGGCGATTCCCGAAGGAACAAGACCATGGCCAAGGCTAAGGGCGACCGGATCATCATCCACCTGGCGTGCACGGAATGCCGGGAACGGACATACACGACTCAGAAGAACCGCCGGCACGATACCGACCGGATGGAACTGAACAAATTCTGTCCGCGCTGCCGGGTGCATCGCGCTCACCGGGAGACACGGTAACCCACATGGCACGAACACCCCGGCGCCGTGAAGCCACGGCGCCTGCAGCCGCAAGCGACCAGGCGGGTGAAGCCGCCAGGCGTGTGCGCGACAACTTGCCCAGGCCGGCAGCCGCCCCGGTCGCATCGGGCATGGCCCGTCCAGAACCCCGCAAGAGCCGCAACCCCTTCGGGTTCCTGAAACGGTTCGAGCCGCGGTTCGTTGCCGACGTCATCGGCGAACTGCGCAAGGTTACCTGGCCAACGTTCGCCGAAACCCGATACCTCACCATCGTCGTCGCCATCGTCGCGATCGTGATGGGCATTTTCCTTGGCGCGCTCGACCTCGGCTTCGGCTGGATAATTGAAAAGGTCTTCTTTTCGTGAGTAACGAACCGAGCCCGGTGACCGCCCTTTCGAACGTGCGTCCCGAAGAAAAGCCGAAGCGCGCCCCGCGCCGGCGGAAAGACGATGACGCCCTCGAACAGGAACAGCTGACCGATGAAGAGATCAGCGCACCCGGCCGCAAGTGGTACTTCGTTCACACCTACAGCGGGCACGAAAACAAGGTCCGCAGCGCCATCAAGGCGACCGTCGAGCAGATGGACGCGAAGGACAAGGTCCATCACGTCGTCGTCCCGACCGAAGACGAGATTGAGATCAAGGAAGGCCAGCGCCGGACCGTCAAGCGGAAGCTCTACCCCGGCTATGTCCTCGTCCAGACGATCGAGCTCAAGGAAGGCGACCCTGATTCCGACGAAGCCTGGCACATGATCCGGAACACCACCGGCGTGACCGGCTTCGTCAGTTCGGGGACGCGCCCGGTACCGCTCTCGCAGGATGAAGTGAACCACATCCTCCGCGCGATGCGGATGGAACAGCCTCGCATGCGCGTGGCGTTCGTCCCCGGCCAGAGCGTCCGCATCGTCGATGGCCCGTTCGAGGACTTCGTCGGCACCGTGGACGAAATCAACACCGAGAAGGGCCGCGTGAAGGTCGTCGTCAACATGTTCGGCCGCGAAACGCCGGTTGAACTGGACTTCCTCCAGGTCGAGAAGCTCTAGTTCTTCCTTTCGTGACCACGAAGAAAACGCCCGCCGGAACCCGGCGGGCGTTTCTGTTTCGTGCTTGGCGGGTTTGCACCCGTTTGCCGCTGAGGAATCACTGTCCCGGACGAACAGCAGGACCGGCTGGCCGGTCCTGCTGGAGGGTCTGCCCGTCCCGGCGCCGATCCGATCGGCGCCGTTTGGTTGCCGTTAGAAGCCGGCGCGGCCGCCCCGCCCTCGCAGGCGAGGATCGAGAACGTCGCGGAGCGCGTCGCCAGCAAGGTTGAAGCCGAGCACCGTGATCGTCAGGGCGCCGCCGACGGCGAGTGCCATCCACGGGTCGGCCACACCGTTCCGCCGGCCCTCTTCGATCATCTTGCCCCAGGAGACCCTGGTGGGGTCGCCGAGGCCGAGGAACGCGAGCGTCGCCTCGACGAGGATGTAGACGCCGATCGAACTCGTGAACGTCACGATGATCGGTGCGGTGATGTTGGGGAAGATGTGGCGGAACATGATCCGGAGGTCGCTGCCACCGACGGTCTGGGCGGCGAGCACGTACACCTCTTCGCGCGCGGCCAGGACGGCGCTGCGGACGATGCGGGACGAGCTTGCGACGCCCAAGATTCCGAGCGAGATCGTGTTCACCGAGAGCGTCGGGTTCGCCACCACCTGTCCGAAGAGAAGCAGGAGGACGAGCGGAGGGAACGCCTGAAGCGTGTCCATGATGCGCTGGACGATGAAGTCGAACGCGCCGGCGAAGTAGGCGCTCGAAAGCCCGATCACGATGCCCGCGATCGTCGCGATGAGCGCGGCGCCGAGGCCCACGTACAGCGCGGTGAACGCCCCATGGATGATGCGCGAGTAGAGGTCATGCCCGAGGCCATCGGTGCCGAGCCAGTGCTCGCTCGAGGGCTTCGCGAAGATGATCGGCGTCTCGCCCTTCTGGAGCTGCTCGGGCCTCGCCGTCAGGCGGACCATCGGGTCGGTGAGGCTCTTCTCGTAAAGCGCCTCGTCGAACTCCGGGTTCACGGTGGTGAAGATCTCATCCGGCTCGTACCGGTCGATCTGGTCTCCGAAGATCGCCGCGAAGACGCAGAGGCCGATGATGACGACGCCGATGCCGCCGAGCGGCTTCGTCCGGAAGAACCGGCCGGTCTGGATGAGGTAGCGGACGATCAGCGGCCGGTCGCTCAGGCTTCGGCGGACGGTTGTCCGGGTGGAACGATCGAGGGCTTGTTCTTGTGCCATTGTTCCAATCCCTGCCTATGAGTACCGGATGCGAGGGTCGAGCACGCCGTAGAGCAGGTCGATCCCGAGGTTGACGAAGACGATGAATGTCGCGATGACAAGGACGAACGCCTGGACCACCGGGACGTCGCGCGCCTGGATGGCGACAAGGATCCGGCGGCCGACGCCGGGGATGCCGAAAAGGTTCTCGAAAACGACGTTCCCGCTCAGCAGGCCGGCAAGCGTCAGTCCAAGCACGGTCACGACGGGGACCATGGCGTTCTTCATGGCGTGGCGAAGGATGACGACGCGTTCGCGCATCCCCTTGGCCCAGGCGGTGCGGATGTAGTCCTGGCGGAGGACTTCCAGCATCTGGGACCGCAGGAGCCGCATGACCCCCGCCGCCGAAGCGAGACCGCCGGCCACGGCCGGGATGATGAACAGGCGGAGGCTCGAGCCTGGGTCTTCCCAGAGGAGCTTCGGGTCCGTCAACGGCACCGTCCAGCCGACCTCGAAGAGGCCGAAGACGCTCACGCCCTTGACGGTGTACAGCAGCAGCATGGTGCCGACCCAGAAGCTGGGCATGGCCAGGACGAGGATGGCGAAAAGCCTCAACACGTAGTCCAGGATCGAGTCCTGTCGGATCGCGCTGATGATCCCGATCGGCAGCGCGGTGACGAGCCCAACGAAGAGCGACATCAGCTCCAGCTGGTGCGAGTAGGGGAGGCCGTCTTTCAGGCCGTTCAGCGCCGGCTCGCGCGTCTGATAGGAGACGCCGAAGTCTCCGGTGACCAGGTTGCCCAGGTAGCGGACGTACCGCTCGATCACCGGCTTATCGAGGCCGAGGTCTTTGCGGACCGCGGCGATCTGCTGCTCTCGCAGCGCTGGGTCGGTCGAGGTGGGATCCTGTGCGGCAATGCGCTGGGCGACAAAGTCGCCCGGGAGCACGCTGGTCGCCAGGAAGACGAGCGTCGCCACGAGCCAGATGACCGGGATGTTGACCACCATCCGGCGAAGAATGTAGTTCCTCACGTTTCCCCCTCGCGAATAAGACAGGACGGGCCAGCAGATTCAGAGTCTGCTGGCCCGCCTGCGTGAATGACTCGGCTTACGCCGGGCGGCCCTGCCAGGTGGCATCGGTCTGGTCGAACCAGAACTGCTGACCAACCTGGTGCTGCTGCACGAAGGGCACAAGCTCGGGGCGCTTCACGTAGTTCCACGCCAGGGCCGAGCTCACGCCGACGAGGCTGTAGTGGACACCCGCGCCGTAGTTCTTGAGCAGTTCGCGCTCGACTTCCTTTGAAGCCTCCTGCCGCTTGGCCAGGTCGAACTCGGCGAACGCGCTGGCAGTCAGCGTGTCGACCTTGTCGATCTTCACGCCGTACTGCTGGAACTGCGGCTGCGTCGAGTTGTACTGGAGGAAGTTCAGGACCGTCGGCTCCGGGTCGGTCAGCTCAGTGATCCAACCCCACCAGACGTTCGCCTTCCCGTTGCCGTACTGCTGCTTCACGATCTTGCCCGTGATGGTCGAGTACGGCTCGATCTTCGCGACGAAGTTGTTGCCGAGCACCTTCTTCAACTGGTTCGTGATCAGTGCCGAACCACCCGAGTAGGCGCCTTCCCAGATGTCCGGGATGTCGACGACGACGTCGCCGAGGGCGGCGCCTCCGCCGGCGTCCCACATCTTCCGGGCTTCCGTCTCTTCCTTCGTCCGGTCTTCCAGGTAACCCGGATAGGTGATCAGTTCCTTCTCCGTGATGCCGAAGGCGGACTGCGTCGGCGGGACGTTGCCGGCCAGCGCGCCCTTGCCCTGGAGGACCGAGTTGATGAGCGAGCGGCGGTCGAACGCCCGGAAAATGGCGCCGATCAGGTTCGGGTTGTTCCACGGCGCCGCGCCACCGTAGTACGTGCCCGCCTGCGGGTTCCCCGAGAACACCTTCGTCTCGTAGATCTTGCCGGCGAGCTCCTTGTTCAGGGCTTCGATGACGGCATTCTGCGTTGGTGCAAACGAGTCGATCTGCTTCTGGCGGAAGGCCGCCTCCTGCGCCGACTGGTCGGTGAAGAGCGGCAGCCAGGTGATGCCGTCGTAGTTCACCTGGTCGTGGAACTTGTCGTGCCGCACCCAGTTCGACTTGCCTTCCGCCGACCACTCCTTCAACACGAAGGCGCCGGTACCGATGACCAGGTCGGCCTTCATGTTGGCGTAGTCCTTCTCGAACGCCTTGATTGCCTCCGGCGCCTGCACCTTCGAGTACGAGCCCGCGAGGTTCGTCAGGAAGAACGGGTCCGGCTTCGAGAACGTCACCTTCACGGTGAACTTGTCGACCGCTTCTACCTTGTCGACGTTCTGGAACGCCGCCTTGCGGTAGAAGTTCGGGTCGTCCACGCCGTCCTGGGTCTTGCCCGCCTTGTTGCGGAGGATGAACTGGACGACGTCGTCGGCGACGGCCTGGCGGCCGTTCACCGGAGGCTTGTTATGCCAGTAGACGTTCTGGCGGATCTTGAACGTCGTGGTGCTCTTGTCGGGCTGCTCCCAGCTCTCGGCGTGGCCGCCTTCGAGCTTGGAATTCGTGAAGCTCTGCCACTGGGTGACACCCATGTTGGTGTAGCCCATGAGCCAGGCCACCGGCGAGAACCGGCTGCGGTCCACGTCGAACGTGTCCCAGGTGTTGTTCGC
>CALMIW010000463.1 GCA_937864275.1 uncultured Dehalococcoidia bacterium | reverse complement strand
CCGCCTCTGGAGCCTCGCGACCGACCCGGTGGAACGCGTGGCGGCGCCTGACGCCGCCGCCACCCGCGACCTGCGCCGCGCGACCCACAAGACTATCCTCGCCGCGACGGAGGAGATCGAGAACTTTCGCTTCAATACCCTCATCTCCCGGCTCATGGAGCACACCTCGGCGATGCACCGGGCACGCGAGGCCGGGGCGGTGGACGGCGCCGCCTGGGACGAAGCCGTGAAGACGGCGCTGCTGCTGACCGCTCCCCTCGCCCCGCATATCACCGAAGAACTCTGGGAGCGCACCGGCGGAAGCTACAGCGTTCACACGGCGGCCTGGCCGGCGGCGGACGCCGAGCTCGCCCGCGATGACGCCGTTGAGATCGCGGTCCAGGTCAACGGCAAGGTGCGCGAGCGGATCTCGCTGCCCGCGGGTTGCTCCGAGGCCGACGCGAAGTCGGCGGTGTTCTCGCTGCCGCGCATCCAGGAGCAGCTTGCCGGCGCCGAGCCGAAACGCGTGATCTACGTGCCGGGGAAGCTCTTCAGCATCGTGCTTTAACGGGCGCGCGGGTCGCATTTTGTGGTTAAGCGAGGTGTATGCCCCGTGTAAATCGTCCGTCAAATTCCGCGGGCCGCGGGTGGACGGAGGGTGGAGCCGGGCATATGGTGCTTGAAGGCGGGGTGCCGTATGGCGCCCTCGATGGCATTCAAGGAGGACGCATGCAGATCAAGAAGTCCCCCCGAGACCAGGAACTTCCACGAATTCCAAGGTTCGAAAACGCACCCTACGAGGCGGAGAACAGCACCCAGATGGACGACCAGCTCCCGAGCGCCTTCAACGTACGCCCCAGCCGTCCATCGGCGCAGCCGGCCGATGAATCGGGCGGGCCAGCCCAGGTTGCCGCTCGCTCTCAGAGCGTCATCGACCGCTACTCATCGTTCGATGGCCGGTTTGAAACCGAGCATGACCTCCGCGTTGAAGGCACCGTCAGCGGCGAAGTCATCTGCCGCGGGCTCTTCACGGTCGAACGCGAAGCTACCGCCCGTGCGCGTATTCAGACGCATGACGCCCACATCCACGGCCGCGTGGAAGGTGATGTCGTCTGCACCGGCAAGCTCATGCTCTCCGCCACCGCCCATGTCACCGGCACGCTGAAGGCGGCCCTCCTCGTGGTCGAAGAGGGTGCCACGGTGAGCGGGACGGTCGATACCACCCAGGCTCCGGCCGCGCCGCGCAAGGCCGCGCCGGCGCCTGCGCCGGCTGCCGAGGCCACCCAGGAACCAACGCGTGAACCGGCGACCGTTACACGCGCGACCCGCCGCGATCTGCCGTCCTTCGCCATCGTCTCCTCGGACGAGCGGGCGACCGCCGACCGTAACTAGCGTCGGCCTACCGCAACCCAACGAGAAGGGCGCCCAATCGGGCGCCCTTTCTGCTGCGTTTCACGCCGCGGGTGTTCAGGAGACTTTGAAGTAGACAGTCCCGTCAACGACCCACGTCTCCGTGGCTTTTCCCATTCGCTTGGCGGCGCGGCTAATGCGAAGCGCGATTCCGCGGCCCGTTTCGCCGCGATTCGGTACCAGCTTGCCAACTTTGCCGGAGCCAACAGCCTCGACGAACTTTTCATATTCGCGCATGCGGGCGGCGAGCCGGCCGGTCTGGCGGGCGGGTCGAGGTGCTTCGTTTTCTTTGATGACGGTGAAGTCTGCCATTATTTGCGATTCCCTTCGGGTGTATGCACTACCAATCACGGCCTAGTGCGTGATCCATTGTGTACCGCTGCGAAGGGGAAGGCTAGCGTTTCTCTTCGAGGCTATTCATGCTCACGCGAATTGAGTCCAGGAACGCCTGCATTTGTGATTCCAGCCGGCGCAGGACTTCGAGCGCGTAGTGGTCCGCATCATCGAGTTGCTTGCTCGCTGCTTCGGCGGCTTCGCTGAGGTGTGCTGCTGCCGTGGCGTCCGCTTCGGCGATCACCTGGCGAGCGCGTGCTTCCGCGTCCATCAGCAATTGTTGGCTTCGGTCCTGTGCTTCTCTGAAGACCGAGTTCTCCTCGATGCGGCGCGAACGCTCTTGTTCTCCGCGCTCCATCGTCTGTCGCGCTGATTCATGCGCCTCGTCGATGATCTGTTCCCGGATCTCGAGGATCTGCTGTGCCTGCCTCAGGTCTGATGGGACTGCCAATCGCATCTGGTCGATCACGTCGAGCATGCGCTTGCGATCGACGACGAGATTCCCGCCCACCGGCAGTCGGCGTGCCTGGATGACAAGTTCCTCGAGCGAATCGATGAGGTCGAGGATTTCCATGTGTGCCCCGCCAGGGCTCACGTGTTACTCCTGTCCGTACTTGTTGCGAAGGGCGGTGCGGACATTGGCGGGCACCAGGTCGGCGACATCGTAGCCGAGCCGCGACACCTCACGAATCCGGGTCGCACTGATGAAGAGGTTCTCCTGGTTGGCCATCAGGTAGACCGATTCCAGGTGCGGCGCCATTTTTCGGTTCATCATTGCCTGGTCGAATTCGGATTCGAAGTCGCTGATCGCCCGAATTCCCCGGACTACTGCGACGGCGCCCTTGCGGCTGGCATAGTCCACCATCAGCCCGTCGAACGATTCCACTTCTACCGATGGAAGGTGCTTGCAGGCTGTCTGCACCAGCTCCACGCGCTCGTCCACGGTAAAGAGAGAGCCTTTGTCGCGGCCTTTCACTACAGCGACGACAACCCGGTCGAAGAGGTGGGTCATCCGGGTAATCAGGTCCAGGTGGCCATTGGTCACCGGGTCGAACCCGCCCGGATAGACTGCGATCCTCATTCCCCCTCCTGCCGGAGATAGAACGCAACTGCGCTGTCTCCGTATACGCGCCGTTCGTGCAGCTGAAGCCCTGCGAGGCGCTGGGGCGGATTGTAACGGCTGGCGTGTTCGTAGACGACTGTGCCGCCGTCGGCGAGCAGCGGTTCCGTCGCCATCAGGGTGTCTTCGGCTGCGGGGTCGTTGTAGGGAGGGTCCATGAAGATGATCTCGAACGGCCCCTGGAGCGTGGCGATCGCCCCCGGCAACCGGCCGCGGACTACCTTGCCGTGTTCAGCCAGGGATGTCCGTGCGAGGCTCTGGAGGATGGCCTGGACGGCCCCCGCCTCGCCTTCCACGAACGTTGCCGAGGCCGCCCCGCGGCTGAGCGCTTCGATCCCGAGCGCGCCCGTGCCGGCGTAAAGGTCCAGCACGCGAGCGCCCTCGACGCGCTCGCCGAGGATGTTGAAGATGGCTTCGCGCACCAGCCCGGAAGTCGGACGGAGACGGACGCCCCTCGGCTCGGTGAGCGGGATTCCACGGGCGCTTCCGCCGGAGATGCGGACACCTTTGTTCGGCATGTCAGCGGGCCGCCGTTGCCGTCGCGGCAGGTGTCGAACTTGCCGGACGGGCCTTCACATTGACGTCGATCGAGTTTTCGAACAGCGAGACCCCGTCGCTCAGCGTCAGGGAGATGGTGTAAGTGCCGGGCTGCGCGGGTGTGAACCAGTTGGCCGAGCCGCGGCCCGTGTCTTCGATCGTCCCCTGGTTGTCCTTGACCTTCCATTTCGGGGTCAGGTCCTGGGGGTTGGGCTGAAGAAGAATGGGCTGGCCGCTCGTGATGAACGGCACGAGGGCAGTCCAGATATTGCCCAGGAAGTCGTTCGCGCTGGCGTCCTCCACTGCGACTCCGCCGAGCTTGAACGTGCCAATCAGTTCGAGTTTGAATCCGATACTGAAGAAGTTCTCCAAATAGATTGTCCTGCTTCCGGCGCCCAATGCCTGTTTGTAACTGAAGGCCACGGTCGCCGTATCGGCCGACCAGCGGATGCCGGTGAGGCTCTCATCCTTGTCGATGTTCGTGCCGGTGATCTCGATGTTGGTTGAAGTGGTGATGGCGTCGGCTTCGGCCCGGACGGTGACCCGGGTTGCGATGCTCATCGCCTGGGCCAGGCTCATGACGTTGATCGTCTCGCCGCCGGTTTCGGTCGCATACGGCGAAACCGTCAGGATCAGCTTCGCCGGCGTCACGCGCGCCGTCAGGTACTCGAGGATCTCGGGCATCGTGAGCCGGTAGGTCGCCTGGTCCCGGTACGGAGCAACCTTGATGAGGTCCGCCGTCTTTGCCAACTCGGTCCAGTCGTACGCGCCTTCGTCGATGCGGTTTTGCGCTTTGATCGGCGAAGGCAAGGTCAGTGTCAGCTGCTTGTTCTGGGCGTGAAGCTGGTTGTACAGGTCGCCGATGAAGAGCGTGAACGACGTGCGCGCCGTCACCGGGAGGTCGAGGTAGGCGATGTCGACGCCCTTGACGTTGATTTCGGCCATCTTCTGCACGATCTGGCCGACGTGGTTCGAACGCGACTCGCCGCTGGCCAGGATGTTCTCGACGATCGCGACGTCTCCCCGGACTGACCCGTTCGAGGAAATGACCGGGTAGATCTCGAATCCTTCCGCTTTGATCGTGCTGAGGTCGCCGGTGAGGGAGCCGTCAGCGGCGGGTTTGAAGTCGATCGGGTGCACGATCGAGACATGCCCGACCGCGTCGCGGTGGAGTGGCGCGTTGTGCGGAAGGTACGCGACGACCTGGCCGCCCGGAGAGTTGCGCCGCATCACGGCCATGATGCCCGGTGTGCCGGAGAACGTGGCCGAAACGACCTTACCCTGGGGGTCCGTAACGGCCGGGGCGATGGGCTCCCAGTTCTTCGTTTCATCCACATACCGGTAGAACGTCAGCGACGATCCCTCGGCGACAGGCTCCGTCAGTTCGACCGCGATGGCGAGGTCGTTGCCCGGAGCGACTTCTCCCTTCGACTCGTTGTACGCGAAGATTCGCGAGACAAACTCGTAGCCTTCCGGGGCTTCTATCTTCCGGTCGCTCGGGCAGTAGTAATCCGTGCACTCCGTGTTCGAGCACATCCGGCCGATCAGGAACCAGGCGAGCACAACCACGCCGAGGGCGATCGCCCCCAACACGAGCCACTGCCGGCTCCCGCGCGACTGCCGGGGCCCACCGTAAAGGGAGGGCTTCGCGCTCGCCCCCCATGGAAGCTGGCTCTTTCGGTTCATTCGGTCGTGGCCACTCGGGGCCGGTGGGCGATGTCAGGAACGCAGAACAAATCGAACCTCTGTTTCGATTATCCGGCCATTGCGATTGAGGACAACCTTC
>CALMIW010000462.1 GCA_937864275.1 uncultured Dehalococcoidia bacterium | reverse complement strand
AGGCCAATGCTGAGCGCGTTGGATGACAGCGGGTCGGGGTTGACGCCGACGAGCTCCCAGAGCGCACGAGCGTCCTCTGCACTGTCCGGCCGCGCTTCGTTGGCGGCGTCGGCGATTGCGGCGACGACGAGGCGGGCCAGTGGTTGACCATGGTCGAGGGCGTGTGAATCTCCCAGAGTTGCGTTGGCGAACGTCGCGAGCGGAATGCCCCCCTGGGGCACATGCGTCAGCGCCGACAGCACGTCGAAGACTCGGGTGAGGCGCGCACGGTGGGTGTCTAGGTCTCCGCGGATTCCCTCCTTTCGGACCTGCGTCGGCCAGTCGCCGAGCGGACCGACGTTGGCGACAACGGTCGTTTGGCTTTGCTCCATGAACCAGTCCCACAAAGCTGCGCGGGCGTCCCGTTCAGCTGCCCGGTCTGCTGCGCGATCTCCCAGCGGTCCGTGAAGTTGCTCGATGACCTGTCGGAGTTCGTCGGCGTCGCTCAGGCCCAGCGCGCTGAGAAGTCGAGTGATCTCGAGTGAGGTGTCCGCGGGCGGGAGCTTGGCGACTCCGAGGAGGTCAGCGAGTGCACTGCGCTGGTCGCCCTCGAGGCCTCGGAGCGTGATCCGTGTGGGTGTGCCGCGGCCTTCGTCGAGTCGTCGAGCGAGTTCGTCGACGATGGGTGTGAGTGCCGGTCGGCCGAGCCGCTTGCCGGCGTCATCGATGCGGCTCATGAGGCGACCGCGTCGATGGTGCGGTGGTGGCCGTCCCACGTGAAGCGTGTTGACGTGACGGGCTCGTTGCCGACCGGCGGGTGGAGGTGATGGATAGCGATTCCGTCGAGGGTTGCGTACTGGCACCATTCGTGATCGCTGGTGAAGACGGCGTCGAGATCCCAGTCGGTGAAGCGGGCGAAGAGCTGGGATCGGTTGGTTGGGTCGACGCCCGCGAACAGTTCGTCGAGCATGATCAGCCGCGGGCAGGTTGCGGGCCGGCCGTCGGCAGCGGTGTAGTGCGCCGCGATCGAGGCGAGCATCGGCAGGTGTAGGGCGATGGATCGTTCGCCGGTCGAGAGCTTCTGAAGTCGTTTGGCTGTCGCCGTTTGGTAGCCGTCCCAGTCGCGGTGGGCGAGTTGCAGGGTGAAGCGGTGCCAGCGTCGGTAGTCGAGGGTTTCGCGCAGCCGTGCTTCCCATGCTGCGTTCGCTTCGAGGTCCACGCGTGCTTGCTCGACGCGAGCGCGTACGAAGGCTTGGAGGGCGGTGGTTTCGGTGTCAGTGAGGTCACTGGGGTCGCGCAGGAGGAGGGCTCGTGCAGAGCGCACCGCGTCAGGCTGCGCGTCGTCGACGTTCCAGGTGAGTCGGGCTTGGACGCCGGCCGCCTTGGTGCGCACCTGGTCGAGTTGGCGGTTGATGCTGTCGACGAGTTCGTTGGCGTGCCGGATCCTTGCGGCGAGCGTGCGGCGGATGTCACCGGCCAGCACGCGAGCGAACAGCTGCTCCTCTTCGTCGTGGAGCTCTGCCGTTGCGCTGTCGAGGTTTGTTCGCAGTGCGCCTGCGAGGTCGCCGATCCGGCGGCGTTGTCCTCCGACGAGTGCGGTCAGATCTGTCCAGCCGTCGTCGTTGGGGGTTCGCTCGATGTCGGATCCGACGAGACGTTGCCGGGCGACGTGGAGTTGCTCTTCGACCCGGGAGCCGGCTCGTTCGCGCGGCGGTGCGCTGGTGTCGCTGATGCCCAGCTTGGTGGTGATGTCACGTGCGGCGGCGAGCACGGCCGTGACACCGTCGAGGGCCTGCGGTGTCTCGATGCCGGCGTCGGTGCCGATGCCCCGGCGGAGGGCGGTCACGATTCGCTGGTGTGTCGATGCGCGGTGGAGGTCGGCAGCCGCGCGTTCGGACTCGGCTTGCTCGACCTGCTGTTCGAGCTTGCCGATCCGTCGCTCCAGTTCCGGTAGGTCCTTGCGGATTCTGCTCCGCCCAGACTCGTCGGTCCCGAGCTGTCGTTCGAGAGCGCCGATGCGTTCGAGCACGGCGTCATACTGCGAGCCGAGAGCCTCCTCGATCGCGGTGATGCGAGAGACGAGGTCGGCGAGCGCTCGTTCGTGACGGTCAACGGTTTCCTGTGCGTCGGCGGCCGCACCGGTTGCGGCGACGAGCTCACGTCGCTCCCGCTCGACGCCGAGGCTGGCGGAGTGTCGATCACGCCAGCGGCGAGCCCACGTCGTTGTGCTTCGTTCCAAGACGCCGAGCGCGTCCGCGAGGTCGTCGAGCCCGGCCGGGTCGGCGGGTACCTGGTGGCGAGAGGCTTCGACGGTGAGTCGACGGAGGGCGTCGCGTACTGCACGTTCGCTCGAGTCGAGTCGCTCGCGGGCCTGCGTGTGCTGCCTCCGAGCCTGACCTTCGCCCGCCTCGGCGGCGACGATGTCACGTTCGGCGCTGAGGACACCGCGTCCATCGGGTGCGGTGGCGAGTTCGGCGCCTACCGCGTTCCATTGCCGGGTAGCTGTGTCGACTCGTTCGCCGAGTCGTCGGTGTTCGTCTCTGTTCGCGGCGATCAGCGACTCGAGTTCCGCGAGGCGGGCGAGACGGCGACGTTCGCGTGCTTCGGCACCGAGGAGCTCGGCCTCCTGCATACGGCCATGGCCGACCGCGGCGCCGACACGAAACGACCCGTCGCGTCCGATCTCGAGGTCGGATGACCCGTCGTCGGCAGTGCGATCACCGCGGACGGTCTCGACAATGCGGATCGAGCGAAGGACGCGATCGATGAGATCGGGATCCAGGCCGACATCGTTCATCGGTACGAGGATCGACCGCAGGGTCTCACCGGGAAGCGGGGCAGCGACGAGATGCACGTCGGTTCGCTCGAGATCGACGCCACCGTCGGGGCGGATCCACGCGTCGATGAGACCTGAAGCGGTCAGCGCCGCTTCGATACCGTCGAGCTCCGAGCTGACAACCGAGGGTTCGATGTCGACGGTGCGCCAGAGAGCTGCACCCGCTTGTCCGCTTCGATCAGTGCGCCACAGTGGCGTCCCAGGTTCGACCAACGACCCGGAAGCGAAGCGCTCCTGTTCGGAATGATGGCTTGTTTCGACCCCGGCGACGA
>CALMIW010000461.1 GCA_937864275.1 uncultured Dehalococcoidia bacterium | reverse complement strand
CCTGAAGGCGGGTCCGTGGCACGAAGAGCAGAAGCTGTGGAGCGAATTGCCCCGACCGTGAAACGCGGTCGGTGGTACGCCGCCAGTTGGCTCAGCCGCCGAAGGCCTTTTTGTAGTCCTCGAGGAACTTTGCGATGCCGATGTCGGTGAGCGGGTGCTTCATGCAATCCATGATGACCTTGAAGGGGACGGTGGCGACATCGGCGCCGGCCATGGCGCAGCGGAGCATGTGCTCGGTGTGGCGAATGGAAGCGGCGAGGACCTTGGTTTTCAGACCGTAGTTGTCGTAGATGGTGCGGATCTGGTGGATGACGTCCATGCCTTCCTGGCCGATGTCGTCGAGGCGGCCGATGAAGGGGCTGACGAGGTAGGCGCCGGCCTTGGCGACCATGAGGGCCTGGAGGGCCTGGAAGCAGAGGGTCATGTTGGTCTTGATGCCGAGATCGGAGAGGTGCTTGCAGGCTTTCAGGCCGTCCATCGTGCTGGGGAGCTTGACGACGATGTTGGGCGCGATCTTGGCGCGTTCCTGTCCTTCTTTCATCATGCCGTCGAAGTCGGTGGCGATGACTTCGGCGGAGACTGGGCCCTTAACGACCTTGCAGATTTCGGCGAGGCGCTGGCCGTAGTCGACCTTTTCCTTGGCGATCAGGGTTGGGTTGGTGGTCACGCCGTCGAGGACGCCGAGGTCGGCGGCCTGCTTGATCTCTTCGATGTTGGCGGTGTCGATGTACAGCTCCATGGCGTGATCTCCGGGTGGTTTGGTGGGGCGGAGCGCGGGAACGGCGTGGCGCTGGTGGGCAGGATAGCTCAGGAATCCAAGAGCTTCTTCAGCTCTCGGCGCATGATCTTGCCGGTGGGGTTGCGGGGGAGCTGGTCCAGGCGCCTGATCTCGTCGGGGACCTTGTAACCGGCGAGTTTCTGGCGGCACCAGCGCTGGAGTTCCTTCTCGTCGAAGGCGGCATCTTCCTTGATCTCAACGAAGGCGATCGGGAGCTCCCCGCGCAAGGGGTCCTGGCGGCCGATGACGCCGGAGGCCATGACGGAGGGGTGCTGGTTCAGGACTTCCTCGATCTCGCGGGGGAAAACGTTTTCGCCGCCGATGATGAGCATTTCCTTGAGGCGGCCGGTGATGAAGAGATGGCCGTCGGAGTCGAAGCGTCCGATGTCGCCGGTGCGGAAGAAGCCGTGTTCGTCGAAGGCGGCGGCGGTCTGTTCGGGGAGGTGGTAGTAGCCGCGCATGACATTGGGGCCCTTGATGAGGATTTCGCCTTCTTCATCGGGGCCGAGCGTCTGGCGTGTGTTGAGGTCGACGACGCGTTCGATGACGCCGGGGAGGGGTGGGCCGACGGAGTGGCGGCGCCAGCCGTCGGGTCGGCACCAGTTGGTGGCGGGCGCGGTTTCGGTCAGGCCGTAGCCCTCGGCGAGGCGAACCTTGAAGCGTTCGTTGAAGCGTTCGAAGGTGCTGTCGGGGAGGGGCTCGCCGCCGGAGATGGCGTACTTCAGCGAGACGAAGTCCTCGGGGTGGGCGTCTTTGACGGAGAGGAGCGCGGTGTACATGGAAGGGATGGCGACGAGGATGGAGGGGCGATGCTCGCGGCACAGTTTGACGATTCGCTGGGGGACGAAGCGCGGGGCGTAGACGACCTTGATGCCGAGGGTGAGGGGGAGGAGCGTGAGCACGGTCATGCCGAAGCTGTGGAACTGCGGGAGGACGCCCATCATGACGTCGCGGCGGGTGAAGTGGACCCACTCATCGACCTGCTGGATGTTGGCGGAGAGATTGGCGTGGGTGAGCATGACGCCCTTGGGCTTGCCGCTGGTGCCCGAGGTGTAGAGGAGGACGGCGAGGTCTTCGTCGTCGGCGAGCGCGGGGCGGATGAAGTCGGGGATGCCGGCGAGGTTGAGCCTTTCGAGGAGGACGAGGTTTTTGACCCTGGGGGTGAAGCCGGTGAACTCGAGCATGGGGCCGGCGGTGACGACGGTGTCGGTGCCGCAGTCGTCGATGACATACTGGAGTTCTTCCTGCTTGAGGAGGTAGTTGAGGGGGACGACGGTTTTTCCGAGGAACCAACCGGCGAGGGCGACGATGGGAAAGCCGCCGCCGGTGGGGAGCATGACGCCGAGGGTGGGCGATTGGCACTTTGACTGGAGTGCCGCGGCAAGGTTCATGGCGGCGACCAGGATTTCGAGGCCGCGGTAGCTTCGGCGGTCATCGATGATGGCGACGGAGAGCGGCGAGGCGAGAAGGCGTCGGATGATGGGCCAGTGAACGCTCACGCGGGTCTCCGGGTTGGCCGCGGCGGGGAAAAGCGGGCCGTCGCGTCGGCTGGGGCGATATGCTACTTGCACTTGGGGTTGCTCGCCCGAGCGAAGGACGGAATGTCGGGCCAGCCACCGGCCGTGACCCCTTGAAACGAAGGATTCGACCGTGACAAAGTCGCGAACAGGTTGGACGTCTGGAGTCAAGGGAGCTTGCGCCATGATGCGGCGTGGCGTGGGCGTCCGCATGAGCGTGCTGATGCTGGCGGTCGTGACGATCGCGGGCGCGGTGATGCCGGGGTGCGGCTCGGGCGAGAAGCCCAAGGACAACGGCATTCCGGCGATGCCCGACTACATGCAGGCGTACCGCAAAAACGAGTTCCGCAAGGCGCTGGAGCTTGCGTCGAAGGCGCATCGCGACGAGCCCGAGGGCGTAAAGCGGGATCGGGCGGCGGCGGTCGCGGGCGATTCGGCGCGCTGGCTGGGACGGAACGCGGAGGCGGAGCGATGGGTGTCACCGCTGCTCTCGAGCGCGGACGAGACGGTCTCGGGCTGGGCGAACTCAACGCTGGGGATGATTGAGAAGGAAAAGGGAATGTATCGCCAGTCGGCGGACCACCTGCTGGCGGCGGCGGGAAAGCTGAGGGGGAGCGAGTCGGCGTCATCGTGGATGTATGCCGGCGATTCGCTTTCGGCGCTGGGTCGGAAGGACGAGGCCAAGCAGGCGTACCTGTCGGGGCTGGCGGCGGTGCCGGCGAGCAATACACAGCTCAAGGGGATGCTGGATCAGCGGCTCGGTCAGGAAGCGCCGACGAAGGACGGCGGCGGGCGGTACACGATCCAGGTTGGGGCGTATTCGAGCCGCGACCGCGCGCAGGCCGCGGCGGATCGGCTGCGCGGCAACCTCGCGGGAACGAGCCTTGGGTCGCCGCGGATCGTGCAGGTGTCGAACAAGGGAAAGATCCTGTACACGGTTCGCGTGGGGATGTTCCAGACGCGCGAGCAGGCGGCGCGCGAGGCCAAGCGGCTCGGAACGGATGCGACGGCGACGCTTCGAACGGGAGAGTGAACAAACTGCGGATTGGCCGGGTTGCCAGAGCGCCGAATGGTAAGAGAAGAGCATCGACCATGAAGAGGTGGCCCGGCGGCACGGTGGGTCGGACGGATATTCGCTCGAATTCATGGTGGAAATTGCTTGGAATTCGTGGTGGAACCCGTGGGGCGTCCGGGCGTCTAACCGAACATGACCCGGATAAGCAACGGCGGGTGGGATGGGCTGGGAGGAATCACGATGCGACGCGTTTCATGTCTGGCGGCCTGCGTGATGACGGCGATGGCATTGCCGGCCTTGGCGCAGGATTCGAAAGAGCCGATCGAGACGATCGGGCCTGACACGACATTTACGCCGGAAGTCGACGCGGCGCAGCGCGAGTTTGCCGCGGCGAAGAAGAAGGTCCGCGTGATGGAGCAGGAGCTTCGAAAGCTGCGGCGGGCGCATTTCGGCACGATCAAGCGCGTCGACATTCGTCAGGAAGGGCTTGCGAAGCTGCGCGCGTATACGGAGCCGTCGATCTTTGCGTCGTTGATTGAGATCTTTCGGAACGATGCGGAGGACGTTCGGACGGCGGTGCTGGACATTTTCAGCGACGCCAAGAACGACTCGGGTGATGCGGCGCTGGCGTGGGTTTCGATGACGGATCGGGACGAGGGGATTCGGGCCGCGGCGCTGGATCGGCTGCAGCGGAGGCTCGCGGAGGTTGGCGGGGTCTCGGATCGGATCAACCTCGTGGTGCTCAAAGGGCTGCGGAGCGGCGATGAGAAGCAGATGGCGGCGGCGGCGGAGCTTGCGGGGAATCTCGGTCTGTATGAGGTGATCCCGTGGCTGATCTCGGCGCAGGTTGGTCAGTCGCTGGGGGGCGGCGGGGGCGGGAGCGGCTCGAATCAGGGCGACCTTGCGGGTATTTTGGGGGGCCAGCAGTTAGCGTTTATCTCCGATTTGACGCCGGTGGGGGGCGACCGCGCGGTGGCGTTTTAGCCGCAGATCAGCGTGATCACGCAGGGCACGCTGCTGCGGGTAAATGACGCGGTCGTGACGACGTATCGCACGGAAATTCATAACTCGCTGGTGGGCTTGTCGTCGCGATATACGGGACGACCCACGATTGGCATGGGCTGGGACCAGGACAAGTGGTGGAAGTGGTATCAGGAAGAGTTCCTGCCGTTGAAGCGGGCGCGGGCGGCGGAAAAGGCGGCGGCGGAGAAGGCTCTGGCGCCGGAGAAGAAGTAGCGGGAAGCGCGGGTGCCGCGCATGGGCAGCTTGCAGGAAGACTCGGGATCGAATGCGCATTGCAATGCCGTCGCCGTTTTTTCGTTCTCGCACACGGCGGCGCGGGGCGAATACGGCGATGGCGCCACAACCGGCTCGCGCACTTTGAACATGCGGAATTCGTGGAACCATCGGGAGGCACGCGCCCTCCAAGGTGGTGCGATGTGATTTCGCGATGGAAAGGTCGAGCATGAAGCGGACACTCGGTGGGATCGGGATGTTGCTGGCGGTGGCGGGGCTTGCGGCGTCCGTCTCGCTCGCGTCGTGCGGGCCGAACAAGCCAGACGCGGGGGGGCAGGCGCCGGGCGTGACAGAGGCCGCCCGGGCGGGGGCGCTCCCGGGAGACCAGGGCAGGGGGGAGC
>CALMIW010000460.1 GCA_937864275.1 uncultured Dehalococcoidia bacterium | reverse complement strand
GGGGCCGTTGGAGACCCGGCCCCGGGCGCATGCCCGCCGCCCCGCACGGATCGCGGCGCGCTGCTCCGCGGGGAGCCGCCGTTGCGACGCGAAGAGCGGGATGTTCTCCCAGTAGTCGACGAACGCAGGGACGCCCTCGGTTTCGATACGGCTGGCGAGCGCCTCGTCGGCGGAAACGCGGGCGGCCCGTTCCTCCGGCGTTGCCAGTCCGGGCGAGCCGCCGACGATCACCAGACGTTCTACTGCTTCCGGGTGGGCGGCGGCCACGTGGAGAGCGGTCCGGCCCCCCATCGAGTAGCCGAGCCAGGTCGCGCGCGGCCACCCGGCGAGCCGGACAGCTTCGACAAGGTCATCGACGACCTGGGGCATGCGGTACTGGTCCAGATCCCCCGGGCTATCCCACTGGCCATGCCCGACGATATCGGGCGCCACGGTGGTGAACTGTTGCTGGAGTATCCGCCCGAACTCGCCCCAACCCCGGGACGAGCCGGTGAAGCCATGGAGCAGCACAATCGGCGGCCCCGAACCCGCGACATCCACGTTGAGTGCGAAACCCGGGCGGAGCGGAACGCGAGTCATCGCGCCACCGTCGCGACGCCCCATGCCGCTTCCGCCGCCGCGGACCATGCCTGGCGGTGCATCGCCGTGTTGGTCGCCCGGTCCGTCCGGAGCTCGAGCACTGTGAGGCCGGCCGGCGGCCGGGATGCTGCGCCGGCGAAGGAGCGCCAGTCTTCGACGACGACGTGCCTGCCGCCGTACATCCCGATCACTGGCGCGAAGTCGAGGTCGGGCGGTGTACCGAACCACTCCTCGAAGATGTCGTCGTGTGCAGCCTGCGGCAGGTAGTGGAAGATGCCGCCGCCGTTGTTGTTCACGAGCACGATGGTCAGGTCCAGGTTGTGGCGTTTCGCCGCCCAGAGACCATTCAGGTCGTGGTAGAACGAGACGTCTCCGATGACCATCACCACCGGACCGGTCGCGGCAGCGGCAGCGCCAAGCGCCGTCGAGGTCATCCCGTCGATGCCGTTCACGCCGCGGTTGCCCACGATCGCCAGGGGCTTCGCATCCGAGACCAGGAACGAGTCCGCGTCGCGCACGGGCATGCTGTTCCCGACGACGACGGTCGTCCCGGCGGGCAACGCGGACTGCAACTCGGTGAACACCCGGCCTTCGAAGGGCTCGGCGAACGAGGCAGTGGCGGCCTGCATGGCGTCCCGGGCGCGGCCGTTGCGTTCTACCCACGCCGAAAGCCAGCCAGGGTCGCCGGGCCCTGAGACTCCCTCCGCCAGGGCGTCCGCGACAAGACCGGCATCGCCGTGCACAACGTGCGTCGAGACCTGCTCCGGGTCGCGCCACGATCCCCAGTGGTCGCAGAGGATCTGGGTCGTGCCGCCAAGCCCGGCAAGCAGCTGGTTGAGCGCCTTGGACGTCGGCACTCCGCCGAAGCGGATCACCGCATCGGGCGGGAGGTTCGTCGCTCGCGGGTCGCGGACGAGGGCGTCGTAGGAGTCGAGCACCCGGGAGCGGTCGTGCGGGCCGAGGCGGACACCACTGAGCGGGTCGGCGAGCACCGGAGCATCGAGCCGCGCAGCGAGTGCGACGATGGCGTCGGCGGGGAGCCCCCCGGTCTCAGGCCCGGCTACGATCATCGGGCGGCGAGCCCCGCGCAGGGCCGCAACAGCCGCCGAGACCGAATCCACGTCCGGTGCGACGGAGACCGGGCGGATGGCGGCACTCGAGGGTGTCGAGCCGTTGGCGTGGGTGGTCAGTTCTCCGGGCGGCGGGAGAAGCGGCTCCTCGAACGGGGAATTGAGATGAACCGGCCCCGGGAGCGGGGCCATCGCGCTGCGGACGGC
>CALMIW010000459.1 GCA_937864275.1 uncultured Dehalococcoidia bacterium | reverse complement strand
AGCTTCGCTTCTTCGTACCTGGCGTTCCAGGCCTGGACGCGCGAGCAGAGATCCTCGGGCAGCGCGAGGGACGCCAGATCCACTGCTGTCCCGTCCGGCTCCCAAAGCGGGCCGCCTCCGTAGTCGGGCCAGAACTCCAACTGCACCATCACACGATCATGCCGTGCGCACCGGTCGCGGAACGGCAGATCCGCGCCCTCGATCTGCGGCCGAAGCGGACACCGACCGATGGCCCGTCGTCAGCCTGCCTACCCACCTGTCTCTTCCCGCATCCAGCGCTGAAGCTCCGTAGCCACGTCCTCCCAGGACGACCCCAGTGGCTGATGACCTACTCGCCAGGCACGACCGAATATGTCCACTATTGCGAGCACGCTCAAATCGCCGACCCCCGTGGGCACGACGCGGATATCGGCAACGTCGGACCGCGCGAACTGGCGATATCCACGAACACCCAAGATCCTCAGCTCGGCACCGGTTGTCGCCACCAGCGACGCTCCGCGAAGCACCCGGATCGCGTGCAGCAGCAACAAGCCCGCTGTGGGGATGACCATCACGGTGTACAAGGCTCCGCCGGCAACCGTGTCAGTCACCCAGCGGAGCCTCACCAGTTCACTCGAGGGTCCCCACCAGACCACACCGGGGCTGAGCAGCATGACCACCCCAAACAGCAACTCCGACCTCGCCGACGTCGGTGCTGCCCTGACACGGATCGCGCGGCCGCCAGCGCTATCGGGCACGGCAGCGCTCTCCCGGATGCGGGGGCGGACGTGGGACGGCCTCCGGCACATGACCACACGTCGTCCCTCTCGCCTGAACTCCCACGCCCGAGCAGATTGCCCGGACCGGGCGACAAGCGCAAGGCATCAACCCGAGCATCAGGGCAGATCTGGCGCGAGCGTCACGCCTCAGGGGAGTCGCAGCCGACCGGCGATGGTGATGCGAGCGTCAAGGCTTGCCAGTCGATCTGGAATGCACACGATGGGCCGTCGGTCCGTTCGAGCGTGAGCGCATCATCGGATAGTCGAGGAATGGCTGCGACCAGTTCTCGTCCGCAAAACGTCTCGGTCCAGTGCCGATCAAAGAGCCCTTCGCCGGTACGGAACTCGAACTCGACACACATAGTCGACGTTGCATCGTCGACAACGGTCCGCTGAACGACCGAATGTTCGGAGCCGTCGATGAGTTGCGCCTGTTCCGTGCTCGAGGTCGAGTCCTTCAAGACGGTTGCGCCTACTCCGAGACATGCTGTCGCCAGCAAGCTGGCGGAACCGACGACGACGACCAGGATCAGATGCTCATGTCTCTGGCGCTGTGAAGCGGAGTACCAGACAAGCACGGCGAGCCCACACGCAGCCGGGAGACATGCGATCCATGGATGGTCGTCCAGGATGATGAGTTGCCGCGAGTTTCCGGCGAGAAGAACGGAGCCAATGCCCGACGCGACCAGCGCAACGAGGACGAACACCCAGCCACGCCACGGTCGCTCCGCCACATCCCCCAGCATGGTCGGAACGAGCCTCTAGCTCAAGAAGGAAGCCCGAGCCGAGCGGCAGCTCGGCGCTACCTGCCGGAGAACTCACCCTCGGTCGGGGCGGTCTCGCTGGATGGCTGGCGCTCCCGGCTAGCGCGTGCGTCGAGGGCATACAGCAACAGGGCGTCGACGCCGCGCAGAACCACTAGCACCGCAACGCCCAGCCACCCACCGAACAGAAACATGGTCGCCTGGAGGAGTGCGGCCGGTACTTCCGCAATCACTACGCGGCGACGCCGTGAGCGGTGCGAGCCCGTCGACCAGAGGACTACTGCGATCAGCCAGAACACGGCGTTCAAGAACAGGAACGGCGAAAACCACTCCAAGAATCACCGCCGCCTGAATAGCCCGGCCACACTGGGACGAACGGGACCAAGTTCCATGCGACGATCAGGAACACCACCAGCACCCGCGCTCGAGACATCGTCTGACGCGGCGGGCGGGTCGAGGTCCTACTGGTGACGTCGGGTAGCGGTCGTGGTTCGGCCGGCGGAGGAGGGTGGCGCCCGTGGGGTCGCCTGACGAGCACCACCGCTCCACAGATCACTGCCAAGAGCATCACGGCCGGTGCGATCAAGCTCTGGCCCACTTCCACCGCTTTGCCCGGCTCTCAGACGGAGACGGGC
>CALMIW010000458.1 GCA_937864275.1 uncultured Dehalococcoidia bacterium | reverse complement strand
TTTGGCTGGCGGTTGTCGTTTGCGTTGACGGCGTGCTCGCCTGGGCGGTCGCGGTGGAGCCCTCCGCGGCCGGCGTGCCAATCTGCGAAGGCGCGAGAGTCGGGGTGCCCGTCGCTGGGCTGGCAGTGGGGGTGCCGGTCGTCGGCTGGGCCGTCGGCGTTTCGCTGGCCGGAGCTGTCGCCGTGGCAGGCGATACGGCCGCGCTTGTAGGGGTCGCGGTGGGGTCCGGTTCCGGCGCCAGGGTTGCGGTGGGCGCCGGCGCCGCGGTTGGAATCGCGGTGGCGAGAGCGGTCGGCGTCGGCGAGGTTGGCTCCGCCGCCGGGGTCGCCGTAAGTGCTTTCGCGGGGGTCCCGGTAGCCGTCGCGGTGATGGCGAGGACAGCACCGGGCGTCACCGTCACGGCCGAAGTCGGGGTCGGGGTCGCAGTAGGAACCGGCGTTGGCGTATCAGTCGGCGCAGGCGACGGACTCGATGGCGGGCTCGGGTCCGGATGGGCCGTGGTCCCGGGCGGTGTGGCCGGGGCGTCCTTCAGCATAAGCGGCGGGACCTGCGTGGCTACCGCCGTCGCGGCCGGGGTGTCGCCCGGGCAGCCGGTGCTGGCCGGGGAGCCGGCGCCGGGGGGGTTGGGCCGGCCGCCGAACGCGGCCGCGAGCACCAGCACCGAGGCCTGGAGCACGGCTACCGGCCCGATATCGGCGAGCTTCCGGAGGTTTGCAGCCTTCATGACAGTCTCAGAATTCCCCGCTCAGGCCGCCTGGCCTGCCCGCCGCCTGCGGCGCCAGCAGGTCGCGCCGCCGCCCGCGACGGCCGCGAGCGCGATGCCTCCCAGGCCGGCGGGGATGAGCATGCTCGCAGCACTCGTGCCGTCGGCTTCGCCGCCGACGCGGAACTCGAGCGTGGCTTCCTCGGTCTGGGCGCCTTCGTACTGGACCCTGCCGCGGAGCGTGTACGTGCCCGGCGCATTCACCGGGAAGAAGGTGCTGATGACGCCGCTTTCCTTCGGGCGGGCGATGCCATCCACCTTGCTGGCCGTCTCCGTGACGATGGCGCCGTCCAGGTAGACCTCGCCCACGAACTTCCCTTGAAGGTCCGCTCCGCCCTTGTTCTCGAAGGTGATGTCCACCCTGGCGATCGTGCCCACGGGCGGGTCGCCCACCAGGACCATGCTGGAGATCGTCGCGCCGCGCGCGAGCGAGCCCATGGGGACGATTCGGAAGTTGACGGTGCTGGTGCCGAAGTCCTGCCCCTGAGCCGAAACTGTGACGGTTGCGCGGTAGTCCCCGACCTCCTGGCCAACCGTGTCCCAGGATGCCAGGACTGTCGCACCCTGGCCGGCCTTTATCTTCTCGCCGTCGGCCCGGACCCGTGCTACCTGATCGCCGAAGCTCTCGTCGGGCAGCTTCTTCTGGAACGAGGCTGCGACAGAGGGGACGACATCGACGTTGCTGAGGTTTGCCACCTCGGCCTGGATCCGGAGGATCTTCCCGGCCTCCACGTCGGTGGTGTAGCTCGAACCTACCTGGAGGGCGAGCTTCTGAGTGCCGGTCACCGCTACCTCCACGCCCTGCCGGAATGCCAGGACCACGTCCGAGCGCTCGCCCTCCTCGGGATGGTTTTCCATCAGGATTTCGCCGGTGTACGAACCGTTCTGGGCGCCCGCGGGGATGTCGACGAAGACGAGAATGCGCAACTGGCTGCTCGGCTCGGCGACCAGTTCGTTCGTTACGTTTTCCGGGTCGTCGGCGGGAGCAAACGAGAGCCACGAGCCGATCTCCCCGGTGCCGGTGAGCTGGAAGCGGAGCCGGACCTGGGTCTGGTTCACGATCACGCTGCCGGTTTCGTATCGCTGGCTGCGGAGCGCGTCGCTGATCTTGACTTCCGAGGGGAAGTAGCCGATGCCGTCGGCGCGAACAGGAGATGCCGTGCCCCAGGCAGCGAAGCCGATAACCAGCAACGCCAGGGCAAAAGGTTTTCTCAGCATGGTCGTCTCCTCAATCCCCCACCGCTGGATTCCCGTGCCGGCGGCCCGATTACCCACCCCCCCGGGGACATTGCCTTACTGTCTCCGTCGCCGCCTAAGGT
>CALMIW010000457.1 GCA_937864275.1 uncultured Dehalococcoidia bacterium | reverse complement strand
GAGATTGCGACGCGGCTCGCGGCCATCCTCGTCTTCGGCCTGCTCGCGGGAGCGATCGCCGGCCGCTACGCCAGGATGAAGAGCCTGCTCTCCACCCAGTGGGTTTCGACGTTGTGCCATGTGTTCATCGGGACGATGTGCCTGACCGGAGCGGTAGAGGTATGGCACGTGTTCCTGACGGCGGGCGTGGCGGGGACGGCGATGGCGTTCAACCAGCCGGTGAGGCAGTCGCTCATCCCGATGACGGTGCCGAAAGAGGTGCTGCTGAACGCGGTGGCGCTGAATTCCACGGCGCTGAGCTTCATGCGCATCGGCGGCGGCAGCCTGGCCGGGGTGCTGCTGATCTGGCTGAGCATCGGCCAGGTCTACATCCTCGTGGCCGCGATCTACGTGCTGGTGACGATTACGACGATGCTGATGCGTTTCGGCGATGGCGCTTCGCGAAAGAAGACCTCCGAGGGGGGCATTTTCGGCGACCTGAAGGAAGGTTTCTCCTACATCGCCAGCAACTCGACGCTCGGCGTGGTGACCGCGTTGGCGCTGATCCTGTTCGTGTTCGGGTTCCCGTACCAGCAGGTGTTCGTGCCGCTCCTCGCGAAAGAGACGTTAGACCTCGGGAATTCGGGTGTGGGCTTCCTTCAGGGCGCCACGGGTGTCGGGGCGTTCTCAGGCTCGCTCTTCGTGGCCTGGAAGTCGGGGATTGCCAAACCGGGGCTGCAGCTCGTCATCAACATGCTGATCTTCGGCGCGGCGCTCGTCGCGATTTCGTTGCAGGAGACGGTGATCGGCACGTGCCTATTGTTGGCGGTGGCGGGAAGCATGACGGTGACGTACATGGCGTTCACGAACGGCATCCTGCTGGAGTACAGCACGCCGGAGATGCACGGGCGGGTGATGTCGCTGCTGAGCCTGGACCGCGGGCTCATCCCGGTGGGGGCAATCCTTGCGGGCACGCTGGCGTCGGGCATTGGCGTGCGGCCGGGGCTGTTCACGCTCGGCGCCACGATCCTCGTCCTGAGCGCGCTGGTTCTGGTGTTCGCAGGCAAGCGGCTCTCGGCGATAAGTTCGACGAACGCGGTCGCCGGGCATGGGCGCCATGCAGCAACCGAAGTGCCCGAGAAACCGCTGGAAGCGCAGCCGGCGGGCGGCGGGCAGTGAACTTTGACCCCGCGGCAGCGAGTCCGTAGATTTGATCGAGGCCGGGCGGGCCATGGTCGTTTCGGGGTGTAGCGCAGCCTGGTAGCGCACTTGTATGGGGTACAAGAGGTCCCGCGTTCGAATCGCGGCACCCCGACCACTTCTCTTCTCGGTTGTTGATTGGTTGCTTCCATCGAATGGCGCTGCTACGGGCGTCACTCGACGAAGGGCGTGCCTTCGAGGGCTGTCCCCGGGGTGACCCCGATGCGCTGGAGGACGGTGGGCGCGAAGTCCAGGTTATCGACCTGGGAACGGTGGAGCCGGGCGGTGCCCGATTCCTGGTAGAAGGCGAAGCCGGTGCCGGTGTGGGCGCCGTTCCGGCTTTCGGCGCCGTGGAGTTGGATCTGGAAGCCATCGTCGCGCGTGAGTATGCGCGTGCGGACTACGTCGGGGTTGTAGATGAGGCAACCGTCGGGCAGGAAGTCCAGCCGCGGACCGTGGAAGGCGTCGGCAGTGACGAAGAGGTCGACGAACGCCTTCTGGCCGTCCTCGGCCGTGTAACGCTTCGCCTCCTGAAGGATCGTTTCGAGGTGCGCCCGGCTCTGCTCTCTCGGGAGCGCGCCGTAGCGTTCGCGACCCTCGATGTTGAGGCGAATAGCGACGGCGCCGGCGCCTTCAGGCCGACGCCGAGGAAGCTCAGCCCCGCCTCGGTCAGGATCGCCGAGGCCGAGATGGAGGTCGCCTGCACGATCAGCGGCGCCAGCGTGTTGGGCAGGATGTGGCGGAAGAGCAGCTTCGGCGTCTTGGTGCCGCCGGCCGTCACGTCCCATGGATTGCCGGTGTTGCCCACGCCGCGGTAGGTGAGTATCTGCGCATAGACGTGGTTCCCCGGATCGGCGACCGTCGGTGTCGCCATTCTGGTTGACGTCGCCCGCGCCCAGAAGA
>CALMIW010000456.1 GCA_937864275.1 uncultured Dehalococcoidia bacterium | reverse complement strand
CTGGAAACGCCGACCCGTTCGGGTCGCTGCCGGGTCTTTGCTGCGTCCCGACGTCGACGACCACTTTCGACCCGTTGCAGCCTTTCGCACGCGAAGAAACCGGACGTTGGCACGCCTCCTCCATGGGCCGCACCGCGTTCTCCGCGTTTCCCCGCGCGATTGCTCATCTTTTCGGAGTCGCGGAGGTCGGTGCACGCGAGGCTTCACGCGCTTCGTCACTCGCTACGACGGATTGCTGAAAGAACATTCGAATCATTCGCTTTTCACCTAGCACCCGCCCAAGTTCCCGGATCACGCAGTAATTGAGAATAACGACAAGCAGGACGATCTGGAGCGCCCAGAAATGCGGCCACACGATCTCGGAAAGCAGCCTTTCGTTGCCAGCGACGATTCCGCCGGCCTCCTTGGCGAAATCATAAAGTCTCTCGAGATAGTGGATGAAGCTCGCGACCACATAGTAGATGGCGGTCTTCCATACGATGTTATAGACCAGCGGCTTCTCCGGGAATCGATTGATCAGCGGCCAAAGGTCGGCGAGCAGGACAGCCTTGCCGATGATCAGCGCGGCAAGCGCGATCTGTGCCGACGAAGTGACCGGCAGCCCCGTTCCCTCCGTCATGAGGACTCTGACCCACCCGACGATGTGCAGAGCGATGAAGAAGAAGAGGGTTGGCGGCAATACGGCCAGAAACTCTTCCTTC
The DNA here is from genome assembly GCA_937864275.1 of uncultured Dehalococcoidia bacterium. GTDB lineage: Bacteria > Chloroflexota > Dehalococcoidia > Tepidiformales > Tepidiformaceae > Amarobacter. Next base: position 328 of record CALMIW010000456.1, on the reverse strand, counting down.
ACCTTTTCGACAGCTTTGTTCATCGCAGTTACGCGCTAGTTCGCCTTGGCGAGCGCCGGCGGGTTCCAGGTGCCCTCACCCGGGGGCAGAATCGACGGCGCCTCGGTCTTCGGCCAATACAGGCGCATCACCAGGTAGATGGGGCCATCCGGCGCCGGCAGCCAGTTCGACTCCTTGTCCATGCCGGGCGAGTCCTTCTGGATGTAGAGCGTCAGCGAGCCATCCTTGTTCTTCTTCATCGACGGCAGCATCGGCGAGTTGAGGAGATAGCGATTGATCGGGTTCTTGATCAGCAGCTGCGTCTTGCCGTCGTACATGGTGACCGACC
>CALMIW010000455.1 GCA_937864275.1 uncultured Dehalococcoidia bacterium | reverse complement strand
TCGTGGGCGATGCCGCCGGCGAGGACGCCGAGGCTCTCCAGCTTCTGGGCCTGGAGGAGGGCGGCTTCGGCCCGGCGGCGGTCCGTGACGTCGCGGGCGGAGCCGATGATGCGGTAGCAGCGGCCGGCCTCATCGAAGAGCGGCGTGAGGTGGGTGACGACCTCGGTGCGGAGCCCGGGCCGGTCGATGACGTTCTCGTACTCGATGGGCTCGCCGGCTTCCTCCGCCTGGCGGTAGCGCTCGGTGGCGGCATCGGCGGCGCGCGGCGTGAGGAACTCGTGCAGCGTCTTGCCGACGACTTTCGAGAAGTCCAGGCCGAGGAGGTCCCGGGTGCGAGGGTTGGCCATGCGGACGCGGAAGAGGCCGTCGTCGCCGCGGTCCATCACCCAGACGGCGTCGGACGTGCCTTCGACGACGGCGCGGTAATTGGCTTCGGACTCGGCGAGAGCGCGTTCGCGCGCGCGTTCGCGGCTGACATCGCGGCTGAGGCAGATGATGCGGTTGCAGCGGCCGCCGTCTTCCACGACCGGGGTCATGGTGGTGACCGCGTGGGCCACCATGCCGTTCCAGACAACCTGCGTCTCGTAGTCGCGGGAACTGCGCTCGGCGGCGGTTTCGTTGTACCGCGCGATGGAGCGGTCGGCGGCGTCTCGCGAGATGGTGCCGGCGGCCACGAGGTCGTCGAAGGTGACGGTGAGGATCTGCTCGGCGGTCATGTTCGTCTGGCGGAGGTAGGAGCTGTTGACGAAGGTGCAGCGCCACTCGCCGTCGGCGCCGCGCTCCATGATCCACATAGGGTCGCGGACGGTCTCGACGACCACGCGGTAGGCGTCTGAGGTCCGGCGGCGCTCGGTGACATCGCGGGCGACGAGCTGGACGGCGGGTTCGCCCCCCCAGACGGTCCGGCTCGCGATGGTCTCGATCCAGATGACCTCGCCGTCGCAGCGCCGCACCTCCATTTCGGCGAGCGAGATCGACTCGCCCTCTTGGAGGGAGCGCATGCGCTCGATGGCCATCTGCTGGTGGTCGGCCAGGACGAACTCGAGGATGTGGTGGCCAACGAGGTCGGTGGGGGCGGAGGCGCGCATCATCTGCAGGCCGGCCGCGTTGACGTATTGCATCACGCCGGCGCGGTGGATGGTGGTGAAATCGGGCGAGAGTTCGACGAGGTTCCGGAAGCGCTGTTCGCTTTCGCGAAGCGACTCTTCGGCGTGGACCCGGGCGTCGATATCGGTGAGCGTGCCGACGGAGCCGACGATATTGCCCTCGTCATCGAGGGCGGGCACGGCCTGGGAGATGACCCAGGTGAGCTTGCCATCGGGCCGCAAAAGCCGGAACTCAACGCGCAGGTTCTTGCCTTCGGCGAGGCTGCGTGCCTGTTCGCGAGCGACGTGTTCGCGGTCGTCCGGGTGGACGGCATTCATCCAGCCGAGGCCGAGCGACTGCTCCTCACTGAGGCCGGAGAGTTCGCACCAGCGTGGGTTGACGGCGATGCAGCGGCCCTGGAGGTCGGCCCGGAAGACGCCCACGGGAAATGTGCGGGCGCGAACGGCACGTTCCAATTGGATGCCGTCCCCGAACTTCTCTGTGGTCATGCTCCGCCTGCGGCCAACAACTGGGCGAGCACAAGCATAGCGATTCGCGGGATGCCCCGCGCTAGGGAAAAACCCAAAGAGGCCGGTTCGGCATGCCGCAGGGCGATGACGGCCGCCGGCGGAACGGCGATCGGCGGCTGGGTGAGGTACGTCACACGGTACGGAATCTGGACTTACGTTCGACGCACCGGAGTGCTCCGCTCGATCCGCCGGCACACCGCCGGCGAGGAGGAAACATGAAACGGAAACTAATGGTTTCGGGGATGGTGGCGACGCTGCTGGTTACGGCGGTGGCGGTTGCCGCACTGTGGCCCGGAGACTCTTCGGAGACGGCGGCCGCGGCGACCCCGGACGCTCACATCGCCCACTGGGACGCGGTGGCGATGGAGGCTGCGATGGCGCCTGGCAACGGGCCGGCCGAGCAATACACGATCTTCGCCTACCTGGGCATCGCCGTGTACGACTCGGTGGTGGCAATCGAGGGCGGATATGCGCCGTTCCTTGTCGACCAAGAGGCGCCAGACGGCGCTTCGGCAGAGGCAGCCGTGGCCGGCGCGGCCCGGAAAGTCCTGCTGCACTACATCCCGGCGCAGAGCGCCATCATCGAGAACGGATACCTCACGGCGCTGGCGATGATCCCGGACGGCCCTGGCAAACAATCGGGCCTGGCCTTCGGGGAATCGGTGGCGGAGCAGGTTATTGCGGCGCGTGCGAACGATGGGTTCAAGGCGCCGGCGGAGTATCCCGTGCCGGACCCGGCGGAGCCTGGCGAGTGGATCCCCAGCGGGCCGAAGCCAATCGGGGTGTACTCCGGGAAGATGACCCCGTTCGTCCTGAAGTCCGCCGACCAGTTCCGCCCCGCTGGGGCACCGGCGCTGGATTCGAAGCAGTGGGCGAAGGAGTACAACGAGGTCCGCGTTCTTGGTTCGGCGGATAGCGCTGTGCGGACGCCAGAGCAGACGCTGGCGGCGAAGTTCTGGGCAGAGCACCCGGTTGCCCAATCGCACGCCAGCTACCGGCAGTTCGTGACGGAGCGAGAGCTGGGGCTCGGCGACGCGTCGCGGTTCATGGCGATGGTGACGGTGACGCAGGCAGACGCCTTCATCGCTTGCTTCGATGCGAAGTACCACTACGCGTTCTGGCGGCCGGCAACGGCGATCCAGAACGGCGACAACGACGGGAACCCGGCGACCCCTGGCGACCCGGCATGGAAGCAGTTGCTTGGCGGTATTCCGAACCACCCCGAGTACCCGAGCGCGCATTCATGCCTGACGCCGGCCGCTGCCGAGGTGATCTCGAGGTTCGTGAAAAGCGAGCACATCGACTTCACGATCCCGAGCCTGACGGGGCTGGGCGACCGGCACTACGCGAAAGCGAAGGACCTCCGGACGGAAGTTGCGGAAGCCCGCATCTGGGGCGGCATCCACTTCCGGAGTGCGGTGGAAGACGGCAGCAAGATCGGCATGAAGACCGCGCACGAAGTGCTTTCGAAGCACTTCAAAAAGGCGAGGTAGCGACCGAAAGTGACGCGTCCCGGCACAGTTCAAAGGGGCCTCGCGAGAGGCCCCTTGCTGTTTGTGCCGGAACTGGGCGTGCGCGCCGCGGGGTGCGAGTTACCAGCTCACGCGGGCGGCTTCGGCTCTCCCCTGGGCGAGGCCCGCTTCGGCAGCGCCGGCGCGGCGCGTGAAGTCCATGAGGTTGATGCCGAAGGCCTCCAGGGAGGCAGCGTCCGGGCTGATGACGGAGACGTTCGAACCGCTCTCGCGGAGGACCGCGACTTCGGCATCGATGCGCTTCCTGGATGCATCGGCCATGGGGCCGACACCGCCGGCAGTGACGACGACGAGGATGACGTTGTCGTAGCCCTTCGCCAGGTCGGCGTTGGTGCCGGAGCGCATGCCACCATCCATGTAGCGCCGGCCGTTGATGGTGATCGGCGGATAGATGCCGGGGACGCTGCAGCTGGAGGCGACGGCCCGGCTGAGTGGTACACCCGAATCGTTGTCCCAGGGCTGGAACTCCCCGGTCTCGGCATCCACGGCGGTGCAGGGATACCGCTTGGCCGGCCACGATTCGGCGCTGGCGAGCATGCGGCCGAAGGTGGCGATGAAGTCCTCTTCGGACATCGTCTTCGCGCCCAGGGCGAACGCGCCGATTTCGCGGCGAATCTGCTCGGGATCCGAGTCTGCCCGGGCCGCCTTCTGCATGAGCTCCATGAGAGGCATGAGGTTGGGGGCGCCGCCGCCTGCGCCGGTGTTCTGGCGAGTGGGGCCGGGGCTGGAATTC